>JAEXSY010000048.1 GCA_023440105.1 Bacillota bacterium | reverse complement strand
CTCTTATATAAGGAGATATATTGCTAAATTTTATGTTGATAGTCCGCTGAAAGGAAAAAAATGGTGTGCTATTGGAGACAGCTTGACGGATTCAGCTACGCTGAATGGTGATAAAAATTATGTTGATTTTATCACCGATGAAACAGGTGTTATAAGCGTAAATAAAGGTATAGGTGGAACTGGCTATCTGAATAACAATAATGGCGCAGATACAACTTTTTATGAAAGACATTCCGACTTTCCCAAAGACGCAGATATTTATACGTTTTTCGGTTCTTTTAACGACATGAATCTTTTCGACGATAATAGTATAGGGAATATCGAATCAAATGATAATACAACACTAATGGGTGCTATGAGTTTGGCTATAAGGTCTATTGGTTATATTAATGAAAATGCAGTTGTTGGGGTTATTCTACCAACACCATGGGCATCATATAATGGCACAACATTATCAAAAAGTGTAAAGAGCGAAAAATACATTAATGCACTTATTGCTATTTGTAATAAATATAGTGTTCCATATCTTGATTTATACCATCAAAGTGGTTTAAGACCATGGGATGTTAATTTTAACAAAATATATTATAAAGATGATAATGGTGATGGAAACTATTCTGAGGGTGTACATCCAAATTCATTTGGACATGAAAAATTCATTGCACCAAAAATTAAATTGTTTTTAGAATTTTTAATTAACTAAACGAGGGTATAGTTAACTAAGAACATAAATAAGTTTCCCGTTCATTTTTTTAGATGAAAATAAAATGAGGATAAAGTATAATAGAAGCAGAAGGAGATGATAAAGATGGGCGGGATTTTTTATGATGACTGGAAAATGCTAACAGAGGCAAGAAATGTTAAATCAGTTTATTTGACGCATTTAATCAGAGCATATGACGATGAAAAAGCATATAAAACCCTTGTAGATATATTAGATGATAAAATGTTAAAAGCATCATTTTCTAGGAGAAACAATCATAGGACTGTAAAAGGAAATAAGAAAGTCGTTTGCTTTCAGGATATATCATTGAATGGTATAAAGGAAATAATTGAAGGCGAGAGATGGTGTGGAACTCAACAGATATATCAAGAATTTGGAATACAGATAGATAAAAGAATACTTTTTTCCGAAGGAGCAAGACCAGTAATTTACGATGGCGAAGAAATATTACAATTTATAAGCGAAGATATGCATTGGCGAGTGGTTAATCTTGATTTAGACATTAATAAAATGAAATGTTTGGATTGGACGCACGAATGCGAGTGGAGAATACCTGGAGACGTGAAGATAACACGATTTCCATTTAAGGTCATTGTTAAAACGGAAAAATATAAGAAACGATTGTTAAAGGAAGATGTAGCCAAAAGACTTGATTTAAAGGAAAAAGATATTATTGTATTTGAAGAAGCCATTACTTAGGTAGTGGCTTTGTTAAATGAATCGAGGTGAATATGGAAATCAGAGCAAGACCGAAAGGTCTTATTTTTGTTTTAAAAACAGAGAAAAGAAAGGAAAACAGCATGGAAACAATCATATCATCCTGCATCACAGCAGCAGTAACGCTTGTAATCTGTCTGTTGAACAATCACGGTCAGCAGGAAAAGACAAGAGCTTTAATGGAATATAAGCTTGACGAACTCACGAAAAGGGTGGATAAGCACAACAATGTGGTTGAGCGAACATACAATATTGAAGAGAGACTTTCCGTCCAGGAAGAACAGATTAAAGTAGCAAATCATAGAATTGAAGATTTGGAGAAGGGAGAACGATTATGAACGCAGAAACATTAATGCAGTACATGAGTTACATTTTGGCAGGAATTGGGGTGCTGGCTTTCTTGGTCAGCGTGATCGTGCAGGCAATCAAGGAGATGCCGGCACTGAAAAAAGTGCAGACGAATGTTGTGGCACTGATCACATCACTGATCCTGACACCGGCAGCAGTAATCGTCTTGTGCACCTATTATCAGATAGTAATTGAGTGGTATTACATTTTTGCATCATTCATTGCCGCTTTTATAGTTTACCTGGTCAGTACAGGTGGTTGGGAACGTGTGACAGAAATGTGGAATCGGAATACATATAAGAAAAAGTAGAATTGCACCGGTGCAAGAAAGGAGAATATCATGACAGAACAGACGGTAAAAGAAATTATTAAGAGTTTTGCCTACGGACTTTCAGCGAAAGAAATCTCGGACAATGAGGGAACATCACTGGAAACTATGGAAAAATTTGCAGAGGAACACGCTGCGGAGATCGAGCAGAAGAAAGCAGAACTGAAAGAAGGTGGCTGGTATGAGTAAACTTATCATTGATGTTAGCTATCATAACGGAGTTATCAACTGGGAAAGAGTCAAAGCGTCTGGTTGTGCCGGAGCTATCCTTAGATGTGGTTACGGAGATGATATCGCATCACAGGATGACAAACAGTGGATTCGTAATCTTGCTGAATGTGAAAGACTTGGAATTCCAGTAGGAGTTTATCTGTACAGCTATGCAACTTGTGACAGACAGGCACAGAGCGAGCTTGCTCATATCTTGAGATTGATTAAAGGTCATACCTTCCAGTTACCTATCTTCATTGATGTGGAAGAGCCGGGAACACAGAACTATGCTCCTAGATGCTGTGAAATCGTCTGCGATGAACTCAAAGCGAATGGATATACTCCGGGAATCTACGCTTCATTGAGCTGGTTCAACAACTATCTTGGCAACGTTCGTGGAAAGTATGTTGAATGGATGGCAAGATACAAGAATCTTCCAGAAGATACGTACAAAGGCCAGTATGCGATTTGGCAGTATTCTTCTGATGGACAGGTAGATGGAGTTAATGGAAGAGTAGATGTCAACTATTGCTACATGGAGTTCGGTGGCAGTGCTACACCAGTAACACCGTCAGCATCTTCTAAGCCAGCAGAGAAGAAAGACTTAGGACAGGTCGATATTACATATCAGGCTTTCACAGACAGATGGTGGCCACCAGTGGTGAATAAAATCGACTGGGCTGGAAAAGGTGATGATGTTTCGATTAAGTGGCTTGCCATTAAAGTAAGCAAAGGAAGTATCCGGGCACGTGTCTATACGCAGGCTAATGGTTGGTTGCCATATCTTACATTCGGCAACAGCTATGATCTGAATGACAAGGTAAATGGAATCCTAGGAGATGGTTCAGAGATTCTTGCCGTAGAACTGTACTACATCACACCGGACGGATATAAGTACAAGATGGTTCACTACAGAGTGTCAGTGCAGAATAACAAAAACTTCTACGCAGATCAGGTCGATA
>JAEXSY010000483.1 GCA_023440105.1 Bacillota bacterium | reverse complement strand
TGGAGTGCACCTAATGCGTAAAGCATCATCTGAGGATTGTGATCTGCTGAAACCTCAACGCCCTTTCCATACTTAAGGTCAATAATATGAAGAGTATCATCTGCAACTATCACCACATCTCCGGTGCCAAAACCATCAGGTACTACATGACTAAAGTCCAGTCTTTCCTCAACAAGGATTAAAGGGTATTTACAGGTTTCTTTTATCTTCTCAATAGTTTCAATTACAAACCCTGCATAAATGTCTGTGTTAGTATCCATCTCCTCACAGTCATACTCTGATAAAGGTTTCTCCATCCTCTTATGAAGATATTTCTTAATTTTATACTCGCCTTGCTCATGAGCGGCTGTTCCCTCCTCCGCAAAGACTGAAGTATTATTAGGGAACTTCTCCTCTAGTCTTGCTGATGGGGTACAGGTAAGCCATCTCTTTGATGAACTGGCGGATAATACAGCATGCTTCTGATTAGTAAAACTTATAGTCATTCTGTTCTCCTTTCCCGACAGGCATAGAGATTTTGAGTAATACTATGCCTGCCGTATTAAGATATAAATTTATATTTCTGATAATATTTTTGATTAAAACTCTAGTTATTCTTTTGATTAATATTTTTGATTAAAGCTCTGTTTTAACTAAATCTCTGATAAATCTCTTATAAAGGACTCATACTTTTCTTCAGGTATCTTTGATAGATGATCCACACCATAACTCGCCACTAATTTGCCTATACTCTCCTGGTTATTGCGGTTCTTTTTAATCTTAGCTACCACAAGCTTTGTGATATCATCACTGGTAATAAGCTTCTTACCGGACTCTTTGTTTTTGATAGCATCCTGTTTTTCCCTTGAATTTTTATTTTTCTCTGAAGGCTCGTCCTTTACTGAACTAATAACATCTTCAGCTACTTGCTTTTCACCCTGAACAGAACCCTTATCGTCCGTAGTTCCTTCTTCCACGATAGCCTCAGCTAGACTTTCCACTTTATCAGCCAATCTTCTTAAATCCTGTGCTGCTTCAATCATCAATTGCTTTTTAACCATATACTCTGCTCCTCCTTTATTTGTATAATTCATGGCTTGGATATTATTAGCTTGGATACTATTCTTTTATATTAATAAACGGAACAGCATCACCAGTAATGGTTGATGGTAGAACTCCATCCCACTTACTTATTGCATTAGCTTCATTCTCAAGTCTCTGCTTCTCAAGATTATTATTGGTTAAACTCTCATTGATTATCTTGTTAGCCTCTGCGGTAGCTTCTGCCTCAACAATTTTCTTCTCAGCTTCTATCTTGGTCTTCTCCAACTCTTCCTTAGCCTTGAGAGCCTCCTGTTGTGCTACCTGCTTCTCCTCAATAGCTGTGTTAAAAGCCTCGCTGAACTGCAGGTCGATTATGTTAGATGACACTATGGTTATACCCTTGGAATTAAGTTTTTTATTAAATGCATCAAGCATGATATCTGCAACCTCAGCTCTCTTTGTAATAAGTTCTTCTGCGGTATATTGAGCTGTAACAGACTTAATAGCATCTGTGATTGAAGGAGTAAGAATTGTATCTTCATAGTTTTTCCCTACAGTCTTATAAAGATTAGGAGCTTGTTCAACACTAATACAGTAGTTTATTGCCACATCTATCCCAACATCCTGAAGGTCCTTACTTGCACTATTATTGCTTATTTCCATCTTCTGAATTTTGCAGTTTAACTTGTGTACTCTTTCTATGAAAGGCAGCTTAAAATTAATACCCTCACTGAGCACTTTCTCCTGTACTGCACCGAACCTTGTTACGATACCTATCTGACCAGTCTTTACTATTGATACTGAACTGATAAGGATTAATAAAACCACTATCACTGCTGCTAATATTCCTGTTATAATTTTTTTCATTTACTTCTCCCCACTTTCGGACTTATAATTTAAATAAGATTTGTTTTTCTTGGACTCTTTCGAGAGTCTCTTTTTTTATTGATTCAAACGGTCCCGCAATCCAATCACCCCCTTTCATAAGCAACTCTTTTAACTATTTTTCGACCTCCACAATTCTAAAAGTATCTCATCTACCTTGAATCTATTTTTATAGTTATAAATTTTAACTATCTCTCTGGCAAACCTTATATCGCCTTTCCAAAGTAATGCTTTGCCATCTCTGATAATTATCATTGGTTTAACCTTGCTCAGTCGCTCTATTAGCTTCTTCTCATTAAACTGTCCTTTATAGATCTTATAGAACAAATACATGCCACCCAATATTTCTGCAGCAAGGCTATCCTTGTCTCCATGCCAGGCTTTTCTTATTGCAGTGAGCATATTTACAAAGTCTTCATTCTCCATGTTCTGGTATATCTTTTCAAGCTTCACAACTGCGACTATTTTATTAGGACCATTACTCCTAGACATAAAGCTTATTTCCAACCCTGCTTGTTCGACTAGTCTCATAATTTCCATTATTGTTTTATCATTTGCAGTATACAAAGCTTTAAGCTGATCTCTTTTACTAACTGGTTTTGAATATCCATTTTGTCGTGCAAAAAGCACAGCTTCTTCCTCCTTAGTCAACCCTTCAAATACAAGACAGTCCACAAGAAAATCCTCACCCTCATGCATTATTTTTAGAGCTTCGAATGTATGCTGTCCATCAACTATATAGTAGTATTCTCCTCTTTTGGATACTTTCACACGGTTGAGCAATCGCTCATCAAAATCTTTAACGATTTTATTAACTCTTTTCATATCTACTGGTCTCTGATAATCCATATCAGATTTTATTAAATTGCTGTTTATCTTTTTAATTTGTGGTTTCATAAATTTTTCTCTCCTTAAAAATATTTATAAGATTATCTAACGCTTTATTGAATCTTTCAGCATTTTCTTTGATGTGTAAAAATTTCTCTCCATCTTTACACCACGCATTTACCCAATATAGTACTGTCTCCTCAGTCGCTTCCATTTCTCCAATAAGAATATCTATAGAGTATTCAGGTACTGTTGAAAGATCATATAGTGGATGATCATATGGGTCCTTACTAGCTTTTTTCCTGGGATACTCTTTAATAGGTTCCTCAATAGTATCCAGTGAATTATCTCTAGAAGGTGCTTCAGTATCAGCTTCCTTCTTAGCTTTTTTTATTTCCTCTGATATTGCATTTATTGAATTGCCCTTCCCACCCAACCTGGCTCTTTTCTTTTGCTCATCAGTTCCTTCATTTATAATTAACTCTGTTTTATGGATAGTATCTCTTGATACTCCTGCTAACTTTGCCAACTCATCATCAGTTCGGATTTTTTGGTTCGTGTCAGATTTCTGACTCGAACCACTTGCATATTGATTTCCCTTAAAACCTCCAATATTCTCCTTAGCTCTAATTTGAACAATCTGTTTAATTCTTAAAGCTAACTCGCTCCTTTGATATGGCAGCAAATTTCTTCTGCCAAACTGATTTTTGATTATCCATTCCTTAGCTTCTTCTCTGCTCTCAAACTCTATTTCTTTAGTAGTAAATGGAATATCATTCTCAGTGCAAATCAAATATCTGTTATGCCCATCAATTAACACATCATTCCAGACTATAAGAGCATCTCTGCAGCCCTCTTTAAGAATATTTTCTTTAAGCTGAGTAAATTCTTCTGTTGTTAATTGTGGTATAATTTTTTGAAATTCTTTATCAATTATCAATTTTTCTATCTCCTTTCTACTTTCTATGAATCACTCATATACGTCCGATACCATTTACCAAAAAGAGTAATTCTTCTGATATCCTTTTTATGATGTATTTTCTAAGTAATTATTAATTTCACCATCCTTTCTGTTTCTGACTCATACGGCCGTCTTATTGCTCAAAGCAAAGTCAGCAAAAATGGAGTCCATTATCTCTTTGTCCTTACCAGACAACCCCGTAGCCAATTTGCGTAACAGTTCCTGCTGAGATGGTTTTAGATAGTTTCTCCCCACATAATAGCCATCTGCAACCTTGACTCCTCCACCGTATCGACCACGAATTGTTTCTATAGGATGAGCAAGCGTGAGTTCTTCAATGTCATATAAAATTGTTCTGCGGCTGACACCAAACTCTGCTGCTAAGTTATCTACAGTATCCTCACGCCTTACGCAAAGAGCAGATAAAATAGCTTCTCTTCTCTTATTTGATGACATTTTCACGCTTGCTCACCCCCTTCCTTTCCTTTGATGAGTTAATATTAACGGTTAAAGGTGCAAGGTTTTTGCACCTTTAAAAAAGTTTCTTTAATTTTTTAAAATCGAGTAGAATATTCAAAATCAGTTCTGTTCATGTTTTTGTTAATTGAAAGCTTTTAAAATTCTTCTACAGCAGTTATGTTCATTCAAATCTTTAAAATAAAAAAGCCAGGGTCATCATTAAGAACTAGTCTTAAGGACAACTCCGGCAGTTAGTATCTCGATATACGGATCAGGGCTCGGT
>JAEXSY010000478.1 GCA_023440105.1 Bacillota bacterium | reverse complement strand
GCAATAATCAGAGAAGGCTTAAAGAACGTTACTGCTGGCGCTAACCCAATGCAGGTTAGAAACGGTATCAAGATGGCTGTAGATAAGGCTGTTGAAGGTATAAAGAATATATCAAGACCAATAGAAGGAAAAGAAGATATAGCTAGAGTTGCTGCTGTATCCGCTTCCGATGAAGAAATTGGTAAGCTTATATCTGATGCTATGGATAAGGTTGGAAATGAAGGTGTTATCACTGTAGAAGAATCTAAGTCCATGGGTACAGAGTTAGATGTAGTTGAAGGTATGCAGTTTGATAGAGGATATCTATCTGCTTACATGGTAACAGATACTGAAAAGATGGAAGCAGTATTTGAAAACCCATATATACTTATTACCGATAAAAAGATATCCAACATCCAAGAAATACTTCCTGTTCTTGAGCAAATCGTTCAATCTGGTAAGAAGCTTCTTATCATAGCAGAGGATGTAGAAGGAGAAGCTTTAGCTACACTAGTAGTTAACAAGCTTAGAGGAACCTTCAACTGCGTAGCTGTTAAGGCTCCAGGCTTTGGTGATAGAAGAAAAGAAATGCTTCAGGATATTGCTATCTTAACAGGTGGTACAGTAATTTCTGAAGAGCTTGGCTATGACCTTAAGGAAGCAACAGTTGATATGCTTGGTCAGGCAGACAGCATAAAGGTTACTAAGGAAAACACTGTTATTGTTAACGGTAGAGGAGACAGAACAGAAATTCAAAACAGAGTTTCAATGATTAAGTCTCAAATAGAAGAAACAACTTCTGAATTTGATAGAGAAAAACTTCAAGAAAGATTAGCTAAGCTTGCTGGAGGAGTTGCAGTAATCAAGGTTGGTGCTGCTACTGAAACAGAGCTTAAGGAAAAGAAGCTTAGAATAGAAGATGCTCTTGCAGCTACAAAGGCAGCAGTAGAAGAAGGTATAGTACCTGGTGGTGGAACTGCTTATGTAAATGTAATGAGCGAAGTTGCAGCTTTAACTTCAGAGGATGCTGACACTCAGGTTGGTATCAATATCGTTGTAAGAGCTCTTGAATACCCAGTTAAGCAGATAGCTGCTAATGCAGGGGTTGAAGGCTCAGTAGTAATTGACAAGATCAAAAACAGCGAAGCAGGCGTAGGCTATGATGCTAGAGCTGATAAATATGTTAACATGATAAAGGCTGGTATAGTAGACCCAACTAAGGTTACTCGTTCAGCACTTCAAAATGCAGCTTCCGTTGCTTCTACCTTCTTAACTACAGAAGCAGCAGTAGCTGATCTTCCAGAAAAGAATCCAGCTCCAATGCCAGCACCAGGCGGAATGGATGGAATGTACTAAAATAGAATACTTTAGAAAAGTCAGGCTTATGGCCTGGCTTTTTTTGTCTTATAGCTTTTCTTGTTTAATAAATATTAATATGGGTTATTGTATTTAATTTCCATTAATATAATTACAATGAGAAGATTATAAGGGGGTTAAGAACTATGAGGAAAAAGAAATTTAGACATCTTTCCTGGCTTGTTACAGTAGTGATGCTATTGGGGCTGATGACAGACATGAGCATTGTGCTGGCAAGTGGGGAAGAGAGCATGATGCAAACCATTGCCCAGGCTAAGGCTGGAACAAATGGACAGGAGTTTACTGTACAGGGAACAGTCACCCTTGTGGATGGCAGAAATGTATATATTCAGGATGATACTGGAGGTATAGATATCTTCTTTAATAGTAGTAAGCAATCTGTAATTGCTATGGGGGATATAATTAAAGCTACTGGTAAAAGGGCTGAATACAAAGGTCTTATTGAACTAGCAGAGACAGATAGCTATGAGAAGTTAGGTACTTCTGCTCTTCCATTTACGAAGGTTACCATAGCCGATCTCATTACGGACTATACTAGTGGTACTAAATTCTATCAATCTCAAAGGGTTTTTATAGAAGGAGCTATTCTTGGAGAGATAAATAATTCTAGCAATACTCCTTTAACACAGGGAAGTTCCACTATAAATATATATAGATTACCAACTCTTAGCGGAATTAAAAAGGGTGATGTAGTAGATATTTATGCTGTAGTGGGTGCCTTTGATGCTGCTCAGCTGAGGATTGCCAAAGCTGAGGATGTAAAGCTTGTTGCAGGCACTGAGGATCCAGAAGAGACTATGACTTTAGGAAAGTGGGCTGGTACTAAGGCCCCAACAACAACAGTGATTTATGGTGACAAGAATCAAGATAACGATTACATGGATAAGTCTGTGGAGCTTACCCTTAATAAGAAAGGGAGCAATGTTGTTCCTGTGAATGGAAATTATATAGGCTCTAGTGACTTTTCTGTAGGAGACTATTATCAGTTTAAGCTGAGTTCATCTTTATTTGGAAACATTAAATTTTCTTTAAAGATGAGGGGGTCAAAAACTGGGCCTAAGAATTTTAAGGTACTTTATAGCAGCTCTGGCGTAGACTTTGTTGATATAGGAAGTAAATTTTCTATAACAAAGGATGGAGAATATCAGAGCTTTTCTACTGATTTACCATCAGAGGCAGCAAATTCACCAAATCTATATATAAGGCTTGCTGTTGCTGACAATACTTCTATCAATGGAAGTACTATACAGTCAGGGGGAACAAACTATTTAAATGAAGTAAAGATTACAGGAAGTCCTGTTAACTCTTCTGAAATTGTAAAAATTCCTGTAATAACTCCTATAGGTGGAGAGGTTATATTGGGACAGGAACTTACTCTGACCTCAGAAACTGAAGGCGCTGAGATTTATTATTCCATAAATGGTGGAGAGTATAAGCTTTATGGTAGTAGTGTTAAGCCAAAGCTTACATTATTACCAGCAGAGGTTAAGGTATATGCTTCAAAAAGTGGAATGACTAATAGTTCGATAATTACTCAGAAATATCAGCAGATAAAGGTAGCTTCAGTAAACTCAATGCCTAACGGAGGTGCCGTAGCTCTTAATACTGAGTTAACTCTTTCTACTGATACCGAGGGAGCTACTATTTATTATTCTATGGATGATGGAGTTACTTGGCAGGAGTACAATGCTAAGGAAAGACTTACTCTAGAGACTCTTCCTGCAAATATAAAGGTTAAGGCTACAAAAGAAGGATATAGTGAAAGTGAAATTACTACCTTAAGCTTTACTTTAAGAGAAAATGATAAGTATGGGGTATTCTTTGGACAAATTCATTCCCATACAAGCTATTCAGATGGTTCTGGAACTGTAAAAGATGCGTTTACTTATGCTAGAGATAAGGCAGAACAGATAGACTTCCTTGCTGTTACAGATCATTCTAACTCTTTTGATAATGAGAGCTCAGCATCCATTGCTGATGGTTCCATGAGCACAGAATGGGTAGAAGGACATCGTCTCGCAGATGAATTTACTAATGAAAGCTTTGTAGGCATTTATGGCTATGAAATGACCTGGTCCAATGGTACAGGACATATGAATACCTATAATACTAAAGGCTTCCAGAGTAGGACTCAGTCGGCCTACAGCACCTTTGGTACTGGTCTTAAAAATTATTATGAAACCTTAAAGACTGATACCGGTTCCTTATCTCAGTTTAATCACCCAGGAGAAACCTTTGGTACCTTCCAGGACTTCGGTAATTATGATGAGAATATTGATAAGCTTATTACAATGATAGAAGTAGGAAATGGAGAAGGAGCCATTGGTAGCTCAGGATATTTCCGTTCCTATGATTAATATATAAAAGCTCTAGACAAGGGCTGGCATTTAGCACCAACAAACAATCAGGATAATCATAAGGGTAAATGGGGAGACGCTAATACTGGTAGAACCGTAGCCCTACTTGATAACTTAAATAGAGAAGAAATCTATTCAGCCATGAGAAATATGAGAATTTATGCTACAGAGGATAACGATCTAAGTATTTATTATACCCTCAATGACAATATAATGGGAACAATATTGCCAGAGGGAGCTGTAGGAGCTACTGCTGAAATAAAGGTAGAGGTGAAGGATCCTACAGACTCTAAGATAGGACTTGTAGAGGTTGTGGTAAATGGTGGTTTAGTAGCTGATAAAGCAACAGTAGACTCTAAGGAAAAAACTGTAGAGTTCTCTGTACCAGAGGAATACTCCTATTATTTTATAAGAGTAACTCAACCAGATGGTGAAATTGCTGTAACAGCTCCAGTATGGGTAGGAGAGGTTGAGGCTGCTGGTATCAATGATTTATCCACAGATACCTATCTACCTGTAAAGAATGAGGCCGTTGATCTAGATATTTCTTTATATAATAATGAGCCATCTCCTTTAGTGCTAGAATCAT
>JAEXSY010000407.1 GCA_023440105.1 Bacillota bacterium | reverse complement strand
GTATAGAAGATAGTTCACAACACACAGATAACGTTGAGAAAAGCAGCGGAAATTATCAGTATCAGGAGTTAACCACTGAAGATAATTTTTATAGAGTAATAAAAGTAAAGGATACTATACTGTATTTAGAAGCAACAATATTTCAAAAAAATCAAGTGTTAGAAATAGCAAAGGAGCTTGGCTATTAGCTTAAAAGTGCAAGGTCGCCTTCCAATGTCATTAAGTTTACATTGAGCTAAAGACAAGCCTAAAAAAGCAGTGGACGAAAATCGTCCACTGCTATCTATTTATTCATTTTCAAAAAGGGGTGTAGAAAAATATCTCTCTGCTGTATCCGGAAGAATGGTAACCACAGTTTTACCCTTCCCCAGTTTTTTTGCAAGCTTTATAGCTGCAGCTACATTGGTGCCTGAGGATATTCCGCACATAAGCCCCTCAAGTCTGGCTAAGTCCTTGGCCGTTTCAATGGCCTCTTCATCAGATATTATACAAATCTCTTCGTAGATATTTAGGTTTAAAATCTCCGGTATTAATCCGTCACCTATACCCATCTGAAGATGAGTTCCAATATTCCCTCCTGCCAGTATAGCTGCATTTTCCGGCTCTACAGCCCATATAGTAATATCAGGGTTCTGAGCCTTTAAAACCTCTCCTATACCCGTTATGGTTCCCCCAGTGCCTATACCAGAGCAAAAGCCATGAATAGGACCTCCAACCTGCTCCATTATTTCTAAGGCAGTGTGATGGCGATGAGCCATGGGATTTGCTATATTTTCAAATTGCTGAGGCACAAAAACATTAGGGTTTTCCTCGGCCATCCTCATGGCAGTATTTAAGCATTCAGCAATACATTCTCCTATATTCCCATGATCATGGATGAGCATTACCTCTGCCCCATAGTGCCTTACCAGCTTTCTTCTCTCTTCACTGACAGAATCAGGCATTATTATAATCGTCTTATAGCCTTTAACAGCACCAATAAGAGCTAAACCAATACCTTGATTCCCACTGGTAGGCTCTACAATTATAGTATCCTTATTGATTATTCCACGGGCTTCTGCATCGGAAATCATATTGAAGGCAGTTCTTGTTTTGATGGAACCTCCTACATTTAGCCCCTCATACTTAACTAAAATCTCTGCTCCCTCAGGATCACCCATATGGCGAAGTCTTATCATGGGAGTGTGTCCTATTGCTTGAAGAATATTATCGTATATCATTGTGTATCTCCTCTAATATAATGTACTCTGTTTAATATATACTCCTTAGAACAACAAATTATTTTGTCTATTTTTGTCTAAATAACAAAATTAATATTATCATATTAGAGCAAACACTTCAACAAATATTCTGACAACTCTATCATCCTATTTAAGATTTAAAGGAAGCAGTATATTAAAGGTAGTCCTTCCATCACTGCTCTCAGCTTCAATCTCCCCACCATGAAGATTAACAATATTTTTCGTTATGGCAAGACCTAGTCCCGATCCACCCTTTTCTCTGTTTCTGGACTTCTCTACTCTATAGAATCTATCGAAGATATAGGGTATGTCTATAGGAGATATTTCTTCACCGTAGTTAATAAACTGCAGCAGGGCAGAATCCCCTTCTCTTTTTGCTATTATATCAATATACTTTCCTTCTCTTCCATATCTCATGGCATTGGTAATGAGATTATCGAAGGCTCGTACCAGCTTATTGGGGTCTGCTAGAATTACTAGCTTCTCTTCAGTAAAGGAGAGCCTTGCCTCCATATCATGCTTTTCTAGCTGAAGCTGATACTGAGATACTACCTGTCCCAGCATTTCTACTATATCAATTTCCTGTTTTTCTAATCTTATAGTGTAATTCTGCATTTTTGTCAGCTCAAAGAGATCCTCTATAAGGACCTTTAAGCTCTTTGACTTATCATAAGCAATAGACACATAGTGCCTTAGCTGCACCTCATCTCTATATTTATCCTCTTCAATGAGGCTTAAGTACCCCATAATAGAGGTCAGTGGAGTCTTTAAATCATGAGAAACATTAGTGATCAAATCACTCTTAGTCTGCTGTGCTCTCTTTTCCTCTAAGGTTATGTTCTTTAAGTCGTAAACAATCTTATTTATATTCCCTGCAAGCTTGCCAATGGTATCCTCACCAGTTTCCTGAAGCAGAAGCTCAAGATTTCCCGAAGCCATCTCCTTCACTCCCCTTATAACCCCAGAAAGCCTTTTTGCACTATTTCTCATAAGAAGCAAATAACTTGCAAGAAATGTAACTACTACAAGACTTCCCTGAACAAAATCAGTACCACTAGGATATCTGTACTGAAGACTCATTATTAAATTAATCAATTGAAGGGTAGTATATTGATACAAAAACTCTATTATAATTGCTATAGCATTATAAATAACATAGGTAATAATTAAACTTAAAACCATATAAAATAAAGGAAGAAGTGATATCTTTAAAGCTTCTTTATTTTTCAATTTTATAACCTACCCCCCAGACTGTATGAATTATCTTCTCTCCTCCGCTACTCTTTTCCAGCTTATCTCGGAGCCTGCTCATGTGCACCATGACAGTGTTGTTAGATTGAAAATATTTCTCCTTCCATACCCTCTCAAAGATTTCCTCGGAGCTGAAGACTCTACCTCTATTAGAAGCTAAAAGGTACAGTATTTCAAACTCTCTGGCTGTGAGTATTATCTCCCTTCCCTCATAAGACACCTTGTGGTTTAGCTTATCTATGGTAAGATAATCCACAGTGAGAATATTATTATCAACAAATTGCCTGTGGTTAAAATAATATGCCCTTCTTAGAAGAGCCTTAATTCTTACAGTAAGCTCTAATGCATCAAAGGGCTTGGTCATATAATCATCGGCTCCCGTGAGTATCCCCTGGACCTTATCGATATTTTCTGATTTTGCACTGAGCATCAATATAGGAAGGTTGGACTTTTCCCGTGCAGCTCTGCAGACGGCTAATCCATCAATACCAGGCATCATTATATCTAATACCATAAGCCCTATATCCTCTTTTTCTAGAAGACTTAATGCCTCTTCCCCATCAGCCGCCTTAATAACCTGATAGCCATCATTGGTTAAATATATTTGTAAAAGCTCTCTTATTTCCTTTTCATCATCTACTACAAGTATTTTTTTGTCCATAGCTACCTCTCTTTAATAAACTCCCATATACTCCTCCAGGGTTATTCCCTGTGCGTATATTTCCTCAGCTGCTTCTTTTCCTACATATCTTAAATGCCAGGGTTCATAAGACTTTCCTGTTATATGCTCCTTGCCTTCAGGATACCTTAATATAAAGCCAAATAGATGGCAGTTGTCCCTGAGCCACCGTGCCTCAGTACTCTCTCCCGTCATCCAGCTAGCTTCATTAGTTATATCAATAGCGAGTCCAGTTTGATGCTCGCTGCTCCCTGGAACTGCCACATAGGCAGAGACATACTCCTCCCCCTTAGCAGCCAAATCTCTCAAATATATATCCTTCTGACTTTTATAGGACCTATAGCCGGAGCTTCCTACTAATATTATACCTTCCTTTTGGGCCTTAGCAAACATTTCCTCTACAGCCTCTGCCGCAGCCTCTGTAAGATACTTCTCCTCTGAGCTTATATTCCCCACAAAGTCAATATTTACTTTTCTTAAAGAACCTGGCTTATATTTCTTATCCAGCACATAGCTATCATTAACTAAAAGGATTCCCCTATCGGTATAAGCACCAGCTGCTTCTGCCCTATAAAAAAAGAATCTATCAATAGCCTCATCTTTAAAAATGAATAAAAATGAAAATAGTATCATTATAATAGCAAGAACCTTTAATCTCCTTCTTTTATTACTTCTTTTCTTTTTCCTTAATTTATAGTCTATTGAAGATTTCTCATTCATATTATTCCTTCCTTTCCTTTAACCATAGTTAAATAATAGAAGGAAAACCTTACACTCCATTTAAGTAAACCTTACAAATTCTTAACTTTAAAATAGGATTTATAGCAATGGATAAATTATATAGAAAGTTAATAAAATGATAAAATCCCTGTGGTTGAATATGTCTATAGTGAGTGCTATACTTTGGGGTGAATCTACACAGAAATATTTTTAACTGGCTGTAATAATTATAATGTTCAGAGCAGCTTTAATAATATTAATATCAAAAAGGAGTGGTTTCATGAATAAGTTACAGGGCTTAGAACCTGCTAAGGTATTTCAATTCTTCGAGGAAATGTCACAGATTCCTAGAACTTCAGGAGATGAAAAAAGAATAAGTGACTGGCTTGTTTCTTTTGCCAAAGAAAGAAACCTTGAGGTTCATCAGGATAAAGCCTTAAATGTAATTATTAAAAAACCTGGTACAGAAGGCTATGAGAATTCTCCCGCAGTAATAATTCAGGGGCACATGGATATGGTAGGAGAGAAAACTAAGGACAGCAGCCATGACTTTTCAAAGGACCCTATCAATCTAAGAGTAGAGGGCGACTTTGTCTATGCTACAGATACAACCTTAGGTGCCGATGATGGTATAGCTGTTGCCTATGGTCTGGCTATTCTAGATTCTAATGACATCCCTCATCCTCCACTGGAGCTATTAATAACCACCAGTGAAGAAACAGGAATGAATGGTGCTATTGATTTAGATGCCTCTCCTCTTACAGGTACAAAGCTTCTTAACATAGATTCTGAGGAAGAAGGTATCTTCCTGGTAAGCTGTGCCGGCGGAAACACTGTATACACTTCCTTCCCCTGCGATTTTCAGGAAGGTAGCAGAAAGGCTTATGAGATTTCTGTTACAGGACTAAAGGGCGGCCATTCAGGAATGGAAATAATCAAACAGAGAGCTAATGCCGTTAAGCTCCTAGGAAGAGTCCTTGATAGAATTAATAAAAACCATGACTTAAGTATCTCTACCCTCTGGGGTGGTGCTAAGCATAATGCTATATCTAGAGAGGCTTATGCAATAATTGCTGTACCGGAGATGGAGGTTTCTAAGGTTAAAGGGATTCTTGATATGATGAACAAGGACTTCAAAAATGAATATGGTGCCGTAGACCCAGATATAGTTGTGGGAATTAAAGAAACAGAAGCAGGTCACTTCCTTTCCAAAAAGACAGCAGACAATATAATTAACTATATAAATATTGCTCCCGACGGCGTACAAAGTGTAAGCAAAGAAATTGAAGGCTTAGTAGTAAGCAGCTTAAACCTTGGGGTACTGGAAGAAAAAGATAATAATCTTGTATTTACTCACTCTGTAAGAAGCTCAGTAAAGAGCCTTAAAGAGGATATAAGCAATAGATTAATAACTCTAGCTAAACTCTGCGGTGGAAAGGCAGAAATTCAGGATGATTATCCTGAATGGGAATATGATCCTGAATCAGAGCTTAGAGAAATAGCTATAGAAGCCTATGCTGAGTTAACAGGAGAGAAGCCTGAAATTGAAGCCATCCATGCTGGCCTTGAATGTGGTCTCCTAAAGAGAAAGCTTCCTGATACAGATATGATAAGCTTTGGTCCAAATCTTTATGATGTGCATACTCCTCAGGAGCATATGAGTATTTCTTCGGTATTCAATACCTTTGAATTCTTAAAGGCTCTTCTGGCAAAGCTAAAGTAAATATCAAGTAGAATACTTAGCCTGTGAAAAAAATATTTTAATAAAAGCATAGGGTCACTCCTATGCTTTTTACTAAATATTCATTGAATATAAAATAGAATATTATCAAAATACAATGTAAATTGTCCCCTAATTGATAAATTGATATATTCACAAATCCACGATATATTTTCTCATAAAATTACATACAAATCTTACTAAAAAGTCAAATACAAATCATTGAATTTGTCCATATATAGTGCTATAATTCAAACTGTCACTTTGTAAATGTTTTCTATTCATTGAAAAAGTGACATTTTCCGTATATAATTGGATTACAACTGACTTGGAAGGAGTGGTTTAATGTACAAACTGAAGGAATTAAAGCCTGAAAAAGTATTTGGCTTTTTTGAGGAAATGTCACAAATACCAAGAACCTCAGGAGACGAAAAGAAAATAAGCGATTGGCTGGTGACCTTTGCTAAGGAAAGAAACCTTGAAGTATATCAAGATGAAGTTCTAAATGTAATCATTAGGAAGCCAGGAACACCAGGGTATGAAAATTCCCCCGGGGTTATTATCCAGGGACATATGGATATGGTTGGTGAGAAATCCAAAGAAAGCACCCACGATTTTTCTAAGGATCCTATAAACCTGAGAATTGACGGTGACTATGTTTATGCTACTGATACCACATTAGGTGCCGATGATGGTATAGCTGTGGCCTATGGACTAGCTATTTTAGATTCTGATGATATCCCTCACCCTCCACTGGAGCTCTTAGTAACCACCAGTGAAGAAACAGGTATGAATGGTGCTATTGATTTAGATGCATCTCCCTTAAAAGGTAAAGTTCTTTTAAATATTGATGCTGAAGAAGAAGGAATCTTCCTTGTGAGCTGTGCTGGTGGAAACACAGTATACACTACCTTCTCCGCAGAATATGAAAACGACAGCCGTAAGGCCTATGAGATTTCTGTTACAGGTCTTAAGGGTGGCCATTCAGGAATAGAAATCAATAAGCAGAGAGGAAATGCTGTTAAGCTTTTAGGCCGTGTGCTTAAAAGAATAAGCAGGGAAATGGAAATTCGTATTGCATCTATAAGCGGTGGAGCTAAGCATAATGCTATAGCAAGGGAAGCTGCGGCAATAATCACAGTTCCAGAAATGAAGGTATCCACCGTTAAAGGAATTCTTGATGAAATGAACAAGACCTTTGTTAATGAATTCGCCACTGAAGATCCAGAAATTGTTGTAGGGATTAAAGAGGCTTCCTGCGAAAGAGTTATGTCCGAAAAGGCAACCAAAGGAATTATTGACTATATGAATATAGTGCCAGATGGAGTGCAAACTATAAGCAGAGAAATTGAAGGACTTGTAGTAAGCAGCTTAAACCTAGGAGTACTAGAAGAAAAAGAAGATAAGGTAATCTTTACCCATGCTGTAAGAAGCTCCGTAAGAAGTCTTAAGGATGAGATAAGCAGCAGATTAATCATTATAGCCGAGCTCTGTGGCGCAACCTCTGAAATAAAGGACAGCTATCCAGAATGGCAGTACACTGCAGATTCAAAGGTTAGGGAGGTTGCTATAAGCACCTATAAAGAGATAACTGGTGAGGAACCAAAGATTGAAGCTATCCAGGCTGGTCTTGAATGTGGACTTTTAAAGGAAAAGCTTCCTGAAGCTGATATGATAGCTTTTGGGCCTAATCTTTATGATGTTCATACACCACAGGAGCATATGAGCATTTCATCTGTAGCAAGAACCTTTGAATTCTTAAAGGCTTTATTAGGTAATCTAAAATAAAAATAATCTTCATGATATTATTAACAAAAAACAAATAATATATTATTTAACTTAATTATTTTATTAATTTATTTGTAAAGGAAGGTATTAAACCATGGATCAAAAAAACAAACGTTTATCTGCAACGGCCTATGGCGGTATAAAGGGCGATGATTATGTACCATTTATCCCCACCTCCGAGGTTATGCCTGAGACCACAGGCTATTCTATAATCATTGGTATCATATTTGCTTGTGTATTCGCCGCTGCAAATACATATTTAGGACTTAAGGTTGGACTTACAATTTCTGCTGGTATCCCTGGAGCTATCATGGCTACAGGTCTGTTAAAGGGTGTATTCAGAAGAAATAGTATATTAGAAGCCAACATGATAGCTTCTCTAGCAGCTGTGGGAGAATCTATCGCCGGGGGTATAATATTCATACTTCCTTCTCTTATTCTTTCAGGCTTTGGCCTTAGTATCCTGCAAGTAGTTATCGTTACTATTGTTGGTGGAATAATGGGAGTATTCTTCATAACTCCTCTAAGACGTTTCCTCATTGTAGAAGAGCATGGAACCTTAATTTATCCAGAAGCTATGGCTGCTGCTGAGATTCTAGTAACTGGCTCTCAAGGTGGTAGTGGCTTTAAGACAGTTATGACTGGTCTTGGTGTCGGTGGTGCTTATAAGTTTTTATCTGGAGGCTTAATGTTCTGGTCTGAATCAGCATCCTACACAATTACAAGGTATCAAGGAACAAGCATAGGAGTAGATGCTCTTGCTTCTCTTCTTGGTGTGGGCTTTATCGTAGGAACAGAAGCTTCTGCTTTAATGTTTGGTGGTTCTGTAATTGCCTGGTTTGCTTTGATACCTCTTATAAAATTCTTAGGTGCAGACCTTGTTGCTCCTATATTCCCAGCAGATATCACTATCGCAGAGATGACTGCTCAGCAAATCTGGAGTAACTATATAAGATACATTGGCGCTGGTGCCGTTGCCATGGGAGGCTTTATCTCCTTAGCTCGTTCTCTTCCAACTATAATCAGAAGCTTTAAGCAGGCTATGGCTGGTATAGGAAGTAAGGCTGCTGGAAAGATAGATAGAATTAATGTTGATGCACCACTTACTTGGGTAGTAGCTGCTGCTGCCTTCGGTTTTGCAGGTAGCTGGTTAATCCCTGCAATCGGTGGTACCTTCTTAGGAGCCTTAGCTGCTGTAGTATTCAGCTTCTTCTTCTCAGTAGTTTCTGCAAGAATGGTTGGTGTTATCGGGGCTTCTAACAATCCTGTTTCAGGTATGACTATTGCAACTCTTTTATTTGTTACTACCTTACTAAAGGTAACTGGTAATACTGGTGATATAGGAATGGAAAAAGCCTTCCTTATCGGTGGTGTTGTATGTGTAGCTATAGCCGTTGCTGGTGGTACTGCTCAGAGCTTAAAGACTACCTATATAATTGGTGGTAACCCAAGAAATGTACAGGTTGGTATGTTTGCAGCTCTTGCTGTTGCTTCTGTGGTTGCTGGTCTTGTGGTTATAATGCTTGATAAAGCTTATGGAATTGGTACTGAAGCAGTAGCTGCTCCTCAGGCATCTCTTATGAAGCTTATCGTTGAAGGTATAATGACTGCACAGCTTCCTTGGACACTGGTTATCATTGGTGCTTCTTTAGCAGTATTCTGTGCATTGGCAGGTATTTCAATACTTCCTGTTGCCCTTGGTATATATCTTCCTATAAGCCTTAATGCAGCCATATTGGTTGGTGGTATTATCAGAGTTATCGTTGAGAAGAAATTCAAGAACGATAAGGAAGGTCTGGATGCTTCTGTAGAAAAGGGAACTCTTCTTGCTTCAGGACTTGTAGCTGGTGATGCTTTGATAGGTATAGTAATTGCTGTATTTGCTACCGTTGGCCTTGATATTGGAATAGGCGCGGATTTATTCCCAAAAGTTGCTTCCAGCAACCTAGTTGCTTTCATGGCATTTCTAGCCTTAGGAGCATGGATATACATGGTTTCAGTAAGTAGGAAAAAGTAGGTGTTTTAATGTCAGATTCCCAAAAGGATAAGTATAATTTTGCCCTCTATGTTCCTGTAATAAAGGAAAAAAACTGGGTTCTGAATGATGATGGTAAGGTTCTACTGAAGCTTACCGTTAAGGACCCAGTAAGACGCTTTGCAGGATGGCTAGTAAAAAAATCTCCTAAAACAGAGCTGGAGCTGGATGAGCTTAGCTCTAAGGCTTGGTGCTTAATAGATGGAGAGCGAAATATATACGAAATATCAAAGATAATGGCAGAGGGTAATAAGGATCCAGAGGATGAGCTTAGAAGGCTAGTAACCTTTGTAAA
>JAEXSY010000259.1 GCA_023440105.1 Bacillota bacterium | reverse complement strand
GACTAAAGGATATCAGGTTTTCTGAGGATCCTATACCAGTATTTCACTCCCTTATGAAAAATTACTCCTCAGGCAGCTTCACAGTTCCTGTAATAGGAGCAGGGACAGCAAATACTGAATTTGAGGTAATAACTCAGATGAGTACTGAATTTTTTGGTGCAGGAGAATATCCCTATACTACAATACTTCAGGAATCTACTAGTGAATCAACAGCCTACAGCTTAAAGGAGCTTGGCTACTCCACCCATGCTATTCATAATAACACCGGAACCTTTTATGATAGAAATCTCATATATAGCATGCTTGGCTTCGATACCTTCACCTCTTCAGAATACATGAAAAATGCTGAGGAGAACCCCCTTGGCTGGATAAAGGATAAGGTATTAACAGAGGAAATACTTAAAGCCTTGACCTCTACAGAGGAGAGAGATTATATATATACCGTGTCAGTACAGGGCCACGGAAAATACCCAAAAGCCCCCCTAGATATTCCACAGAGCATTACTTTAACTGATAGTGGGGAGCTAAATGAAGAAGAGATAGCTGCTTTTGAGTATTATATTAATCAGCTTAAGGAAATGGATAACTTTATCTCAGATCTTTTGAGGGGAATTCAGAGCTATCCTGAACCTACGGTGGTAGTATTCTATGGCGATCATCTTCCCTCCCTTGGAATAGAGGATGAGGACCTTTCTAGTGGAAGCACCTACAGCACTGAATATATGATTTGGAGCAATTTCTCCATGGATAAAGCAGATAAAGATTTATATGCTTATCAAATATCCTCAGAGGTTCTTGGAAGATTAGGAATAACCAATGGTTATTTAACAAAGCTTCATGAGCTATACAGCAATAATTATAGCTACAAAGAATTCCTAAATATTTTAGAATACGATATGCTCTATGGAGAAAAGTATCTATATGATGGGAATAATCCCTATGAGCCTTCCTCTCTTAGAATGGGTATAGAAGATATTACTATAGAGGATTGCTACCTTGAAAATAACACCCTTTATATAAAAGGGGAAAACTTCACCAGATGGAGCAGAGTATATATAGGCGAGGAGGCTATGGAAACTGAATTCATAGACAGCACTCTTCTTTGTGTTAAGGAGCCTGAGCTTACAGAGGAAGCCTTAATAACTGTAAAGCAGGTTAATAAGAGCAAGGAAATATTAAGTACCACAGAAGTATTTCCATATATTTTTAAATAAGACTATACTAATGAATTTTAGGAGGCTACATCATTATGCCTCCTTTTTACTTTGTTGACAGTATTTTTTCTATAATCTAATATTAATATAGTATTAAAAACTTTAGAACAACTTTGCGGAAAGGATGATACACCTTGGTTTCAGAAGTAGAATTACAAAAGGAAAATAAGATGGGAATAATGAAAATTAACCCACTTCTAATTTCTATGGCAGTACCCATGATGCTTTCAATGTTGATACAAGCATTATATAATGTCGTGGACAGCATTTTTGTTGCCCAATTAGGAGAAGGTGCTCTCACTGCAGTGTCCCTTGCCTTCCCAATACAAAACTTAATGATAGCTATTTCTGTAGGTACAGGGGTTGGGGTCAATTCCTTTCTCTCAAGAAGCCTAGGTGAAAGAAACTATGACAGAGCTAATAAGGCAGCAAGGAATGGTATATTTTTAGCAGCTATAAGCTCTTTATTATTTGTCCTTTTTGGCATATTTTTTACAGAGGTATTTTTTAAAACTCAAACACAGGATAGTCTGATTATTAACTATGGAGTTGATTATCTAAGTATATGTACTATCGCTTCTACAGGATTATTTGGTGCTATAATCTTCGAAAGGCTTCTACAATCCACAGGAAAAACAGTGTACACCATGATTACTCAAGGAGTAGGTGCAATAATAAATATAATACTGGATCCAATTATGATTTTTGGACTTTTAGGTTTTCCTGCTATGGGTGTTAAGGGTGCAGCCTTAGCTACAGTAATCGGCCAATTTGGAGGAATGTTTTTAGGCATGTACTTCAATGTAAAGAAAAATAATGAAATTGATATTTTTATGAAAGGCTTTAAGCCTGATATAAAAATAATCAAAAAAATATATTCTGTGGGGATACCTTCAATAATTATGGCTTCCATAGGCTCTATAATGAGCTACGGCATGAATACAATACTAATGACCTTCTCCTCTACAGCTACCGCTGTCTTTGGAGTATACTTCAAGCTTCAGAGCTTTATATTTATGCCGGTATTTGGGCTGAACAACGGTATGGTTCCTATCATCGCCTACAATTATGGAGCAAGAAAAAAAGACAGAATAACCAAGACTATAAAGTTTTCTATAATCTATGCTACCATAATAATGCTTCTAGGCTTTGCATCCTTTCAGCTGATACCAGATAAGCTCCTTTTAATGTTTAATGCATCGGAAGATATGCTTTCTATCGGTACCCATGCTCTGCAAAAAATAAGCATAAGCTTCATCTTCGCAGGCTTTTCTATAGTATCAAGCTCTGTATTTCAGGCCTTAGGCAATGGGATTTTAAGCTTATTTGTCTCTGTTGGAAGACAGCTTATAGTTCTGCTGCCCTCCGCTTATCTCCTGGCAAGGCTTGGAGATGTTAATCTCGTTTGGTGGGCCTTCCCTATTGCAGAGATAGCTTCAGTAACTCTCTGCTCCCTATTCCTTATACATACCTATAGGAAGGTCATATTGAAACTTTAAATAACAAATATACTTAAAAAAGGACGTGAAAGGCAAGCCTTTCACGTCCTTGTACATCATTTTACTAATCTAAAACAAGTGAAGGTGCTGCATATACTCTCCCAGCAAGCTCCTGATTAAGAAGATAAAGACTCTTAGGATCACTTCCAAAGAGCTTGTACTTCTTTATAAGACCATCAGCGTTGGTCTCTTCCTCTCCCTGCTCTTTTATAAACCAGTCAAGGAATTGCATAGTTCTAAAGTCCTTAACGGTATAAGCAACATCATAGATATTATGTATTAAGCTTGTAACATACTGCTCATGCTCATAGCTAACCTCTAAAGGTGCTATAAAGCTAGTAAACTCCTTATCTGGTTTATCAATAGCTTTTAGCTCTACCTTCACACCATTATTTTGAAGATATTTTACGAAAAGCATTGCGTGATCTCTTTCCTCTTGAGCCTGAATGTTAAACCAATTACCGAAGCCATCTAAGTCATTATCAATATAGTAATTTGCCATATCTAAATATAGATAAGCACTGTATAGCTCCTTATTCACCTGATCATTTAATAGTTCAGCTACCTTTTCATTCAACATAACTAATTCCTCCAATATAGTTTTCTACATAAACACCTATAAATTTATCTGTTAATATAATATTATCAAATTATCCTTGTCACATGCAATGGATATATGGGAAACTATCAAGATTAAAAAAATTGAACCCAGAAATACTACTAGGTATTTCGTGGGTTCTATTTATTATAATTCTTCCTCTTGCTCCATTCCGATTAGATCAAACTTTTCGCAGCTTACAACAATATCGAAATCATTTTTATCAGGTTTTGGACACTTGATTTCTACAGTCCTGTCACTGAGGTTATAATACCAGCCTGATTCAGCTTCCTCTAGATTTTTCTTTACTAAGAACCTTGGGATGACATTTCCATCTACACTCACCCAACAAGCACCTTTTTCCTTGCTTACCACTCGGAGAGTAAGCTTCTCTATGGTGTCTTTATAATCCCCTTCTTTATGGAAGGAAACCACGATTTTTTCTCCAGAGCTTACAGAAATCTCTGTTCTGTTAAATATGCCCTTCTCAAAGTCCTTTGTATGTCCATCATCGTCATAGAAAAGGAAGCTACTATCCTTTTCTGCACTAATAATTAAATCCAGCTGACGCATGATATCTGTAGAGGCCTGATGTACATCCTCTGTAGTCATATAGATGGCTGAGCCTCTTAGGAACATTGGTATAGAAGACAAGGTCACAGGGATCTCAATTGTCTGACCACCCTCATATTGACGTAGATTATCATTCATATCAAACCACACTGTGCCCTTTGGAAGGTAGAGCTTACGAGTTTTAGCTCCTTTTTCTACCACATTAGCTACTAATATAGAAGGACCAAACATAAATGTCATATGGTCATCGCTGTAACAATTAGAATCCTCAGGGAACTCCAAGAATAGAGGGCGCATAGCTGGAATACCAGACTCATGTGCCTGACGCATAAGAGAATATAGATATGGAAGCATCCTGTAGCGCTGAGCAAAGGCAGCACGTACATCTTCTAAATGCTCTTCATACATCCAAGGCTGAGTCACGGTATTATCACTGTTAGCAGAATTCATACAAAAGCGTGGCTGGAATATGCCATTCTGAATCCATCGAAGCATAAGCTCCCCTTCTGGAGCTGGTCCAGCAAAGCCTCCAATATCACAACCCATATTGGCTACGCCAGAAAGACCCATACCCAAAATAGTTGCGATATTAAATTTTACCGTGCGCCAATCTGTAAGATTGTCTCCCCCCCATACCTGAGCATATCTCTGAATTCCTGAGAAGCCAGCTCGGTTAATAATATATGGTCTCTCATTGGGATAAATTTCTGCTAAGGCTTGTTTTCCTATATAAGCCATCATATTAGAGTGAATGATTTTTAGCTCTGCCATGGTGCCGCCTCTACCGTTGTTATCACAGTATGCGTTACGGTCCTCCACTCCATCAAACTCACAGTTATCATTCCATACAGTCATAGAGCCTTTTTTAAGAAGTGTCTCCTTAAGAAGCTCCTTCCAAGTATTTCGACCACTTTCTCCAGTGAAGTCTATGAATCTACCGACACCTCCCCACCAGCGTCCATGGTAATCATCCTGTCTATCGGAGGTCTTAACAAAAATATCATTTTTCTTAAATTCATCCATATAAGGGTGGTTTTTTAATATTCCAGGCTTCATATTAGGAATTACATTAATACCCATATCCCTCATATTCTTAAAGAATTCTTCTGGATTTGGGAACCTTTTATGATGCCAGTTAAAGGTATACCTAAGATTATCCTCTTCCCCAGAAGAATAGCCTGAAGCCAACCAGAAATTATCAATAAAGATTTTCTCATCAAAATGCTTCTGAATTACTTTATAAATCTCTTGGTCACAATCCTTTTCCAGCTCTGTATAATACATAGTGGATGCGGTATAGCCTAGTGACTGCTTGGTAGGCATAGCTGTTCTTCCAGTGAGCCAGGTATAGCCATCTATAACATCTGTCACTTTAGGACCTGCAATGAGGAAAAGATCTATATCTCCTCCATCGGTCTGGTAGTAACAGTAACGATCCCAATATCCGCTGATTTCATTGCCCATATCAAATACAGCATCATGTGAGTTGTTGTAGAAGAAGCCTACTGCATTCTGCAGCTTATCATTAATACGGATATAAAAAGGAATATGCTTATAAAGAGGCTCTCCAAACTCTGGATCATGACCTATGGCATCCTTTGGAGACATTCTCATTCTTCTACCCTTCTTATCTAGCTTCCCTGTTTTTTCTCCAAAGCCATAAAAATGGTCATGTACTGGGTCTATACAAGAATAGTGAGAAAGTCGTCCTAGCTGATCCACCTCATAGGCCCTTTCTTTTAAATCTTTGTATACAACATTTCCCTTATGGTCCTGGAGCTGAAAGCTAAAGGGATTTTTTCTAAGGATTAGCTTCCATTTGGCTGTGGTAAATACAACCTTCTTATCTGTCTCCTCATAAGGAACCTCCAGAGCCTTGATGCGAGTTCGTTCATTTTTGAAGAGCTCATCTAATTCATCCTCCCAGGCTGTGGTTACTAAAGCATATGAGGATTCTTTGAATTTACGGTCAAAGCTAGTACGTATACGAATTATATCATCGCTCATAAATACAATATTTACATCAGCATTATCTCCATGGATTAAGTATCCATTTTCACTTTTCTCAATTGACTGGAACTGTTTTAACAGCATAATATTCACCCACCATAGCTATTTTTATTTTTACATGCCAATAAGATCAAAATCTTCAAAAGATACCGTAAGAGTTATGTCTTTCTTAGGGTTCTTATACTTCACTTCAACTGCCTTTTTTGTTTGGCTATAGTACCAGCCTTCCGATGCAGCTTCAAACTTTCTACGGTTTAAGAAATGCTCTAGCTTAGCATCTCCTAGTGTAACCCAGTAAGGACTTCTGTCCCTGCGGATCATCTCAACAGTTACTTCTTCTACAAAATCCTCGTAGGAGCCTTCAGAAGTAAAATGAACTTTTACAACATCCTTGCCTTCCATGGATATGTGAGTCTTTCTAAATTCACCCTTTTTAAAGTTGTTGGTAACTCCATCATCATCATAAAGAGTGTAGGAGTTTTCCATTCCTGGCGCCAAAGTTAAGTGAAGCTTAGTCATGTGATCACGTTCCATACTCATGAGCTGGTTCTTTGCCATAGGTATGATAGCACCTTCTCTTATGAACATTGGAATTGTTTCAAGGGTAACAGGCACTTCAATAGTCTGTCCTCCTTCATAACAGGCAAAGTTATTATTCCAGTCATACCATTTACAGCCAGCAGGTAAGTATACCTTCTGAATAGTAGCTCCTGGCTCTAGCACATTTGCTACTAGAATATCACGGCCAAACATGAACTCAAAGCTTTCATCAAAGACCTTAGGATCATCCTGGAATTCATAGACAAGTGCTCTCATGATAGGTGCTCCTGTCTGGTTAGCTTCGTACTCTAAAGAGTAAAGATATGGAGTCATTCTGTACCTTAAAAGTATAGCATCACGAATTATATCCTTAGAGCCACTGTACATCCATGGTTCTGTAACGGTATTATCATTGCTGGCAGAATGGATAGAGAATCTTGGCTGAAATATACCATTCTGTACCCATCTAACAAAAAGCTCTTCTCCTGGAGCTGGTCCTGAAAATCCTCCGATATCAGCACCTTCATTAGGCTGTCCTGAAAGACCCATTCCAGTTATTATAGGAATATTGTATTTTAAGGAATCCCAGCTAGTATAGTTATCACCACACCAGGTCTGTGCATATTTCTGAATTCCTGAGCTACCACTACGACAAACCACATAAGGCCTTGCATTCTCGTCATTTTCCTTAACTGCATCTCCTGCAATTTTGCACATTATAGTACTCATAAGAGGCTTTAACTGTCCTATAGTACCCCCTTTGCCATCATAATCGCAGATAGCATCCTTATCTAATATACTGTCGTATTCACAGTTATCATTCCATATGGAGTTTGTTCCTACTTTTATTACATTATCTATTAAATAATCCTTCCAGGCACGACGGGCTGTTTCTTTAGTAAGGTCCCAAAAAGCACCTTCTCCACCCCACCATTTTCCTGTGGCAAAGCCTTCTCCTTCAGATGCCTTTACAAATACATCCTTAGACTTAAATTCATCAAACCATGGATGATCTAGAAGTATTCCAGGCTTTACATTAGGTACATTCTGAGCACCCTTCTCATTCATGGCTTCAAAATAAGCTTTTGGATCTTTGAAACGGGTTTTGTTCCATGTGAATACACAGCGTAAATTCTCATAGCTTGTATATCCTGATGAAAGATGGAAGCCATCAATAGGGAAGCCTTCTTCCTTAATAGTATCAATAAAGCTGAGAACTGCGTCATCACTATCCTTCTCTAGCTCAGGATAATACATTGAGGAGCCCTGATAGCCTAGCGCTCTTTTTGGCAATAACGCTGGACGCCCAGTAAGAAGTGTATAGTTATCTATGATACGCTTCAGAGTATTTCCTCCAATTAAGAATAAATCTATATCACCACCATCAGCCTGCCAATAGGTGTATCTAGACCAATAATTACTTTTCTCACAGCCCATGTTAAATACGGACTCATAGAAATTATGATAGAAAAGCCCTACAGCCTTATGGTTATTACGATTCATTCTGATATAAAAAGGAATGTGCTTATAAAGAGTATCCATCTTCCTGGAATCATAACCCATGGCATCGGTAGCTCTTTGACGAATAAAGGTTTTATTTTTGTTAAGCTCCCCACCTTTTTCACCAAAGCCATAATAGCATTCTTCTTCCCCCTGCATTTGGCTGTAGTGATTTACTCTATTATTAGAATCTAGGATGTAAGGGCTACCTTCTAAGTCACTATATAGAAGGCTTCCCTCCTTATCATAAAGCCTGAAGCAGAATGGATCCTTAGTTAGCTCTAAGGTTATAGCATCTGTTGCGAAGACTACCTTGCCATCCTTTTCTTCCACCACAGGAACTACTGGCTTCTTTTGGCTTCTTTCTCCCTGGAAAAGACCATCTAAACGGTCTTCCCAGGCAGTAGTGGATAAAACATAGGATGCTTCATCCATTTCTTTATCAAAGGATGCTCTTACACGAGCTATTTCTTCAGTAACAAAGGTTACACTGATATCTGAACAATTTGTATGAATAATAGATATACCCTCATGGGTCTCCATCCCTATAAACTCTTTACATATCTTCATTTGGTTTCTCCTTTAATCTAGACACGACATTTTGTCTTTTAATACTTCTCCCAATTGACTTCCTATATTACATTGCTGGTACTAATTTAAATAAGTATGGAAGCAGAAGGGAAATTGCTGGAATATAAGTCACCAGTAAAAGTGCTATTACCATAGCAATAAATAGTGGAACTATATACTTAGTGATACCCTCAATAGCCACCTTTCCTACACTGCAGCCTACAAATAGACAGGAGCCTACTGGTGGAGTTACAGATCCAATACCTAAATTCATTATCAGCATAATACCGAAGTGTACAGGACTCATTC
>JAEXSY010000022.1 GCA_023440105.1 Bacillota bacterium | reverse complement strand
CAAATAGGTAGAGCAATTTTTAATGAAGCGAGAGCTAATGGCTTTACTGTAATAAGAGATCTCACAGGACATGGGATAGGAAGAAAGCTTCATGATGAGCCTCATTATATATTCAACTACTACAATAAAGAAAATGATGAGCTTATGGTTAATGGCATGGTTCTAGCTATTGAAACCTTTATATCTACTGGTGCTGAGCACATAGAAGAGCTTGAAGATGGCTGGACATTAGTTACCCCCGATGGTAGTGTAGTATCACAATTTGAGCATACTGTTGTGGTTAATAATAATGAACCGATAATTCTTACAAAGATTGATTAGTTAACATAGATAGGGCGGTCAAGATATTTATCTTGACCGCCCTTTTAGGATTCATAAAAGTAGAAGGCTACTCTCCTAAGGTAACCTTAAGTCTTACAGGATTATGGTCGCTGTACACAAAACCCTGGTCTAGAGTTCTAACTTCCTTGAGAATGAGGTTGGGAGAAAGGATGAAGCCATCGATAACATAATACTGATTATCATCTGAGGATTCATCATATATCTGGTTTAATAGCCTAGCTGTAGGGAGGCTATTATCCGCAGCCAGGGTCCATGAAGAATTCAAAAGGGAGGTATCTAAGTGACCTGCCTGGAAGAATTCATCATTGATTAATGGATAAGCACTTAAATCAACACCGGGAAAGCTTTGATTAAAATCGCCACCAGCTATTACATAATTTCCTTTATCATACTCCTCCAGCAATAAATCCATAAGTATTTTACTTTGAGCAGCCTTTCCGCTTCCATCATCATAAGCCTCTAGATGAAGGTTAATGAGAACCAGCTCTTTGTCGCTACCTTCTATAGGTACCCTTTCTACCAACAAGCAGCGTTTTAGCTGTGCAACTCTGGTGGGCCAGGTGAAGGAGGTGGGTAGGGCTATTCTAGTAGAAGATACTGCTTCGAATTTATTCAATGTTAGAATACCGCTATGAACTTTCCCTATGGTTTCTGGAAGTGGATAAGGTATGTAGTCACATAAAAAGTTTGTGGCAAAGGATTCAGTGTCATCAGTGAAAAGCTCCTTTAGAAGCTGCACCTCATTAACACCATAGGAGCGTTTAGAATTAACATCAACCTCCTGAATATATACCACATCAGCATTTTCTTCTGATAAAAGGTTTTTAATACCTTCCATATTCTTTAGTATTATATCCTTGCTTTCTACATTTACTATTTCTCCTCCATCCATGAAGAAGTCGTGATCTTTATCCAGTCCTCCATAACCGATATTATAAGTAAGTAATGTTAAGGAATCACCTTCAGTGAGAGCCTTAGAAGGGGCTCCTGTAATCTCCAAGCTTTCCTGAGCTTCAGGGGAGTATTCTCTTATGGTTAAGAAAGCCACCAGAGATACTGCAAAAATTAAGACAATTAATAAAAAGACACCCAATGCCTTTAGAATCTTTTTGGGCATGATTATCCTCCTATCTTATATAGTAATTAATTTAAATTCTAAGACAATAATACTATAAATAATCAGTTAAGTCTTTATAAAAAGGCTAAGGAATGATAATAGATAAGACATATTTTATAAATAATATAGAAATGATAATCTTATATAATCTTAATCATTAACTAAGGAAAGGGGTAGATATTCATGAATAATACTTTTAAGAATTTTCCTGAAGAACAGCCACCTCAGGCACAGATGAAACAGCCTGGTATAGAAAGCAAGATGACACCAGAGCCAATATTTGAGGATCCTGCTTATAACAAAGGCTCAGGAAGGCTTGAAGGTAAGGTTGCCCTCTTAACGGGAGCTGATAGTGGTATAGGTAGAGCTGTAGCTGTGGCTTATGCTCATGAAGGAGCTGACATAGCCATAGTTTATTTAGATGAGCAAAAAGATGCAGAGGAAACTAAGGAGCATATTGAAAGATTAGGAAGAAGGTGTCTTCTTATTTCCGGTGATATAGGTGATGAGGAATTCTGTAAGGAAGTAGTTAATAAGGTAATAGAAGAGTATTCTAAGTTAGATATTTTGGTTAATAATGCAGCAGAGCAGCATGAACAAACCAGTATAGTAGATATATCACAAGACCAGCTGGTGAGAACCTTTAAGACTAATTTCTTTGGAACCTTTTATATGACAAAGGCTGCAGTACCACATCTAAAGGAAGGCAGCAGTATTTTAGTAACTACCTCGGTAACTGCCTACAAGGGTAATCCTTCTCTATTAGATTACTCCTGCACCAAGGGAGCTCAGGTAGCCTTTATTCGTTCCCTATCAGGACAGCTGGCAGAGAAGAATATAAGAGTTAATGGAGTAGCACCAGGACCTATATGGACACCTCTTATTCCTGAATCCTTCGATGAGGATAAGGTTCAGAGCTTTGGAGCCGATGTACCAATGAAGCGAGCAGGACAGCCTGTAGAGGTAGCTCAAGCATATGTATTCCTAGCCTCTGAAGGCGCCTCCTACATAACCGGCCAAGTAATCCACATAAATGGTGGCAGCGTAGTTAACGGATAATACCCTTGTTGGTGACAGGCACATGAGTTATGACTTATGTGCCTGTCACTTGATTTGTGCTTATATTCACCTTATTTTATGATCTCCCTTTAAGAGTAACGAAATAAAAGGTATAATTCTATTATGAGGATAATTGTGGAAATAGCTATAGCTCTTTGTTAAACAATGTGAATAAACGGTTTATAATAAAAGATCATATAAATGGCATAAGCTATTGAAAAACTAATATAGGTGGGAGAGCTAAAATGGAAGAGGGAATCAAGCAAGGCTTAAGTAGGGATGCTATATTTTTGATAGTTTCAGTGGTAGTTTTAATTGGGATTTTAATGTTTGTTAGATATAGACAAAAAGCTTCTAATCTTAAGGTTCTGGAGGAGACTCCTGAGGAAAGAAAAAATCGTAAAAGGGATTTTACAATTATTAAAAAGCTTTTTGATTTACAAACAAAAAATAAGCTTCCAGAAGCTACTCTTGATGATCAGACCTGGGAGGACTTAGAGATGGACAAGGTGTATAAGGAGATGGATTACACGCTAACTACACCAGGAATGCAAAAGCTATATTGTCTATTAAGAAAACCAGAGCTGGATGAAGCAGAAATAAAGAGGAGACGAGCTGTAATAAGCTTTTTGCAGAAGGATGAAGCTAGTCACAATAAAATTCGAAGAATTTTAGCTCTTTTGGGAAGGCAGATGAAAGGGGATATAGCAACCTTTATCTACGAAAATAAACATAAATATGTGAATAAGCTTATCTTTGACATACTATCCAAGATGCCTTTTGTAGTGTTATTGACCTTTCCTTTAATAGGAGGCTATGCTTTTATGCTTGTCATAGGGGCCTTAGCTATAAACATGGCTGTTCATTATAAAATCAATAATAATATTAATGCAGGCATGTATTCTATAAATTATTTAGCCTCTATTGCAACAGCAGTAGACTCAATAGTAAAAGTTGATGTGCCACAAATTAATGAATATATAGCTAAGCTAAAAAAGTGCAGATCCACCTGTGATATAATACTGAAAAATTCAAAGGCTGTAGATCGAATTGAGGGCTTAGATGTATTTGGAGATTATTATAATATAATTTTCCTGTTTCAAGTAAGGGCTTATTATAAAATAATGAATAAGCTAGAGAACTCTAAGGAGGATTTAGTACTTATATATAATATCATTGGAGAGCTGGATTCTATGGCTGCCGTTGCGGGATATAAAAATGATATTCGGGATAAAATCTGTGAGGCTGAATATATACAGGATAGAAGCTTAAGGATTAAAGGAGCCTTGAATCCTTTATTAATTGATGGTATTGCTAATGACATAGCCTTAGGAGAAAAGGGAATTATTCTCACAGGGTCTAATATGTCGGGAAAATCTACATATCTTAGAACTGCAGGAGTAAATGCTGTTCTAGCTCAGACCTTTGGCTTTGCTCTTGCCATGGAGTATAAGGGGGTTCTTCTGAAGGTAGTCAGCAGTATAAGCCCTAGAGATGATATTTCTAAGGGGAAGAGCTATTATTTAGGAGAAGCAGAGGCTGTCCATAGAGTGATTAAAGAATCAGAAAGGGAAGTTCCTGTACTCTGTATCATTGATGAGATATTTAGAGGTACAAACCCCGTGGAGAGAATTGCAGCTTCCACAGAGATTTTATTATATCTCATGAAGAAAAGAGCTTTAGTACTGGTAGCCACTCATGACCTAGAGCTTACAGATTATACTAAGGGTTATCTCACTCCATACTATTTTAGTGAGGATGTGGATGATACAGAAGGGATGACCTTTGACTATAGGCTTAGAGAAGGAGTTTCTCCTACAAGAAATGCTATAAAGTTTTTAAGATATCTAGGCTATCCAGAAGAGATAGTGAAAAAAGCAGAGGGCAGAATATCTTAGTTATCTATAAACAAAGTTTTAAGAGTTTGGACAATTTAAAATAGGCTGTTATACTTCTATAAACTATAATCTTCTTCTGTTGATTATATTTCTAAGGATATAAATAATATAACTAAGAAAATAAATTATGCAGGAGGAGATAAGATGACTAATTCAATGATGAAGGAAGGGAATCCTAATCAAAGCTGTATAGATTCCTGCAACAAATGTGTGCAGATATGTGAGGAATGCTTCACCATGTGCCTTAATGAAGAGGATGTGAAGGAAAGAATTCACTGTATAAAGAGCCTTCAGGATTGTGCTGAGGTATGCAGCCTGGCTGTTAAGGTTATGGCACGTGACAGTCACATGACTTATGACTTATGTCGTTTCTGTGCCAAGGTGTGTGAGGACTGCGCAGAGCATTGTGGGAAGTTTGAAGATGAACACTGCCAGATATGTGCTAAAACCTGCAGAGAATGTGCAGCTGAGTGTAAAAAAATGGCAAGGTGACAGGCACATGACTTATGACTTATGACTTATGTCATAAGTCTTTTTTTTAAAATTATATTGACAAAAAAACATATGTTCGCTATTATAATACTATAAACAAACAAGTGTTCGATATAATTATTTGGCATAAATGGATTTACTACGTAATATACTTATATAAACGCTTCTAACTATTAAGGGAGGTACCGTAGATGAAAAAGTCCAGTGGTATTTTTGTGAAAATAAATTATAAATCTGAAGGAAAGGCCCAGGACAGGGCTCAGGATAAAAGAGTTAATGATATAAAGAATTCTATTTATAATAAATATCTTGCCTGTGCAGGCAGTCTCAATAAAAATGGAGGCACAATGATTTTTCAAGCAAGAGATCTAGTGGAAGCAGAAGAAATTATTAAATACAATCCCTTTGCTAATAATAGCTTCTATTCTTATGAAATTCTTAGCAAGAACTCTATTGCATTAGGCTAATCTAAAGGTCTGTCTTAAAATCTAAACATAATAGGCGAGCTTGAATAAGGAGTGTCTCATAGGCTTTCATGCCTTCTTTGAGTAACTCCTTATATTGCATATATTATATCTGAAATAACTAAGGATAGCTCTTTCAAAAGGCTGATGAGCTTTCCTACCTTTTTTTTCTCTTTACTTTCTATAATTCTTACATCAGGTCTCAAAGGATAGTAAAAGGGTGTATCTAAAACAATTCCTACGTCTCCATTACTAAGCCTTACTATAGTACCACTAGGGTAAGGGACCACTACTCTTGAAAATACTGTAACTATATTATGATCAAACATCGTTCCAGAATGTGCCATTATGTATTCCATGGCCTCATTGGGAAGGAGAGCCCTTCTATAAGGCCTATGTGAGGTTAAGGCATCGTATACATCAGCAACTGCTACGATTTTTGCCAGGGGATGTATTTCTTTTCCTGTTAATCCACCTGGATAGCCTAATCCATCGACTCTTTCATGATGCTGCAGAGCTATTAATCTAATACTGGTGCTTATACTCGGTACATTTCTTAAATAGTCAAAGCCTTTGGTGGTGTGCTTTTTCACGTAGGTATATTCATCAGAGGTTAGTGAGCCTTCTTTAGTTATAATATCCCTGTGAATTAGAACCTTGCCAATATCATGAATTAAGGCACCTACGCATAAATCCTTAAGGTCTCTTAAAGGAAGCTGAATCCCAAGTCCTATAACCAGAGATAAAAGGGCTACATTAATACTGTGACTATAGGTACAGTCATCCATAGATTTTATATCCACAAGGCTGACCATAACATTGCTATTATTTATTATACTATCTAAAAGCTCTTCTGAGAGCTTATAGACAGAAGTTAGATAGACATCCTTGCAGTCAGCAGACTGAGTAGAGGAATAGAAGTTTTTTTCATCCCATAATCTTTGAAATTTATCGATATTTCTAAAGGTATCCTTTAATACCTTGATGGATTTTTCTCTTAATTGGGGCTTAATTATCGTTGCGATTTCTATATCGCTATATTCATCATGGACCCAGAGAGTAAAGATATTATACTTCCTTAGTTTATTTAAGGTGAAGGAGTTTAATACCATTCCTTCTTTTAGAAGTATTCTATTTTGGGAATCGTATATACTTTTAGCTAAAAGACAGCCGTCTCTTATACTTTCTAAGGGAACAAGTCTCATAATAACACCTCAAGAAAAATATTAAAATTAATAGCTACTATTTGTTTTTACTGTAGGTTAATTTTATAGGTTTTTGCCGCATTTATTACAAAATAAGCTTTTTTTATCAATGAATTTTCCACAGTGAGGGCACTGTTTTTCATTGTTT
>JAEXSY010000215.1 GCA_023440105.1 Bacillota bacterium | reverse complement strand
CTGCATTCTTTATGCTTAAGCTCCTTACGACAGTCATCTATATACCTATTTCCCCATAGGGTGATGGCATTTAAAACATCCTCCAGAGCTTTTCCCATAGCTGTAAGCTCATAACTGTATCTAGGGGGGTGCTTTTGATATAGGCTTGAGCTTATCAGTCCTGCTTCCTCCATGGACTTTAGACGGCTTGAAAGGAGGTTTGTGGGGATTCCTTTTAAGCTATTCATCAATAAATTATAGGTGTTATTGCCCATAAGCAGCTGCTTTACAATGAGCAGAGTCCATTTATCGCCAATAATATTAAGGCTTTGAGCTATGCTGCAGGGCAAATTGTATAGATTTTTCATGAGTATATCTCCTTTAAAAATGGTATTTTATTCTGTGGCCTCAAGGGTTTGCTTTATGACTCTTTCCATTATGTCCCTGGTAAGCATACCGGGAGCATAGCCGTGAATATTACCTTCCTTATCTATAAGATAGGTAGTAGGGAGAGACTGAACATAATACTCATAGAATACATCACCTGTATTATCAAAAAGGATTGGGAAGCTGAGATCATATTCATCAAGAAAGTCAAGAACGCCTTCCTTATCCGTTTCTCTGGTATTAGGATTTTCGGCGGCTCTAGGGCTTGCAACACCTAATATAACTACATCCTCGCTGTTTTCATTATATTTCTCATATAGGGCCTGTATATCGGGCATTTCCTTACGACAAGGAGGACACCAGGTGGCCCAGAAGTTTAAGAATACTACCTTGCCTTTATAATCGGAAAGCTTGTGCTCATTTCCGTATTGATCTGTTAAGGTGAAGTCAATAGCAGGTGTACTTTCCTCTTCCTTTTCTCCCTGTGGATCTTCAGAAACAGTTTCTTCATCCTGCTCCTTTGGAGTCTCAGCTTTATTTTTATCCTCCTGAGAATTAACTGTGGAGTTTGGAGATACAGAGTTTAAGTAGCCAGAAATATTATTCATCCAGCCGGTGAAGGTCATTATTCCCATTAAAACAAGTATAACTCCTCCAACCTTAACGGTGTATTTAATAACCTTTTTATTCTTCTTAAGGAAGTTTAGCACCTGAGTGGTAAACAAGCCTAAGAGAAGGAAGGGGATGATAAAGCCTGCAGAGTAAAGAAGAATCAATAGATTTCCTGTGAAAGCGTTACTGCTTCCTGATGCTAAAATTAACACTGAAGAAAGAGCTGGTCCTACGCAGGGAGTCCAGGCAAAGCTAAAGGTAAAGCCCATGATTAAGGCAGTGAGAGGGCTTACCTTCCTCTTTGTGAGATTTAGGTTGAATCTTCTATTAGTGTTTAAAAACTTAAAGTCTAAGAAGCCAAGCTGGAATAGTCCTAACAGCACGATTAGTATACCTGAGATACGGGTAAATAACAGCTGATTTTTATTGAAAAAACCACCTAAGGCAGTGAAGGATACTCCTAAAATAAAGAAGGAAAAGGATATTCCCAGAACAAAAAATACCGTATGAAGGAATACCTTTTTTCTATCATAGGATATCACGCCATCTTGAGAAACATCATCGGCAGCCCCAGCTAGATAGCTCATGTACACAGGAATTAAGGGAATAATGCAGGGGGAGAAGAAGGAAATGATTCCTTCTAGGAAAACCAGTAAAAAGCTTATATTCTCTATAGAAATTAATGACTGCATTGGAAAATCCTCCTTGAAAAATTATAGCTCTATTATATAAAAGAAAGTTTATAATAGCAAGTAACTTTAAAAAATAAAGTTACTATATATTTATCTTTAATCCCTTGGAGCTTAGTTAAAGTATATATATAATAATAGGTAAATATTACTTTAAGGAGTGATTACTGATGATTAAGCTTAACTCGAAGGAAGCTGTTGAAAGGTTTATTAGAGAAAATCCCATGGCCATAGTATATTTCACCGGCAGTGAGTGTGGAGCCTGTGAGGTTATAAAGCAAAAGGTGGAGGAGATTATTAAAAAGTTTCCTGAGCTTAAGGGAGGAGAAATAAATGGGGAAGAGGAGATAGAGCTAGCCTCAAGCTATGGTGTATTTTCCCTGCCTACATTTTTTCTCTATGTAGAGGGTAAAGAAACCTTAAGGTATGGAAGAAACATTAATCTTCTCGAGCTTCAGGGAAATATACAAAGATATTATGAAATGCTCTTTCAATGATAATAAAAAATGTAGTACTTATCTCATTAACAGTGATAAGTACTACATTTTTATTTTGAAGCTATTAAGCTTTGAAATACGGTATTTGCAATATGGCTTGCTCCCTTAGCATCAGGATGAACTCCATCAAAGGTGAAGAATTCTGGATGATTGGAAATAGTAGCATTAAGATCTATTAGTCCAATGCCTTCAGCTTCAGATAGCTGTTTTATAGCTGAGGTCATCTCTTCTAGGGCCTCATTTCTTATGTCAAATTTTACTGTGGACTCACCCTTCAAGGGAAAGGCCTTGGGAGGGGTCATTATATATATCTTTGGCTTTGAGGCAAGGGTTTTATAGTAGGAAATCAGTGCTTTATAATCCTTGATATATTCATCAACGGAGGTCCAATTCATCTTTTTAGCATCGTTGGTTCCCAGCATGATAACCACAATATCAGGATTAAACTCCTGGGATAAATGAAAGCTTTTATTTGAGATATAAGGCCTGTCCCCAGAGCTCATAAGGGTATGTCCACTGGCACCAAAGTTTTCTACATAATAATCTTTTCCTAAAAGTCTTTGAAGCTGCATGGGGTAGGAATTGAGCTTCCTTACCTTTACTCTAGCTCCATAGGTTATGCTGTCGCCTACACAAGCTACCCTCAGTGCTTCCTTTTTATGATACACCATTGGCAGGTAGCGGCTTCCCTGTTTGTAACCAAGGGTCACAACGAGAATTACCAGAACTATTATAAATATGAGTATTTTATTTATGCCCATAGTATTAGCCTTCAACTTTCTTTTTCTTATAGTTTACAATATATGGTACGAAATCATATTATCAAATCATTGAAGGAATAGCAATTAAATTTATTATTATGATATGATGAAATTACTTGAAGCTTTGGAGATATCTTTTGAAAGGTGGAATTACTCATGAAGAATGAAAAGAATTATATAAGTTATAAGGTGTTTTATTCTGCAATGGAAGCTATAAAAGAGCTCCTAGAAGAGGATAGGGATATTATCATAGGTATAGATGGACGCTGTGGCAGTGGTAAAAGTACTCTAGGAGCTTTGTTAAAGGAAGCCTTTCCTTGTAATGTTCTTCATATGGACGATTTTTTTCTTCCTTCTGAGCTGAGAACTCCTGATAGGATGAAGGAGCCTGGCGGCAATGTCCACTATGAAAGATTTGCTGAGGAAGTAATGAAACCTCTGCAGGAGAAGAAGGACGTATTTTATAGACGATTTTGCTGTGGGACTGACAGTTTTTTAGAGCCTGTAAGAATAGGCTATAAAAAGCTGACAGTCATTGAAGGGTCCTACAGCCTGCATCCTACTTTGGATAGGTACTATAGCTATAAGATATTTTTAACTGTAAAAGAAAAAGAGCAGCTTGAAAGAATTGAGAAACGAAGCGGAAAGGACAAGCTGCAGCTATATATTGATAAATGGATTCCTCTAGAGGAAAGATATTTTTCCTTCTTAAAAATTGAAGAAGCCTGTGATTTGATTGTTGATACTACCATGTGTAATAAAATGTAATAAATTGTATATAATTAAGATATTTTTTCGCTCTTTGTTCATAAAGTTATATATTGAATATTTAAAAGATTAAGTATATAATTAAATTAATTGAGATTATTTATAAAAGGAGGATAGAGATGGATTATACAGTTAGTGCTTTCAGGTTTAACTCAAATAAACAATGGAAATACAGCAGCTCCGTTACAAAAAGTGCAATTTTAGGCTTTAACGGGAGAAGTGCGTCCATTTTTAGAATAAGTACTGACTATTGTGCAAATCCATGATTCTATCTTCTATTAGGACTTAATATTTACGAAGATGCGGACTCAGGGATTAGCCTTGGGTCCTTTTGTTATGTACCGATTTTAATATATGCACAGCTCCTATAAGCCATATTAATCTGTCCAGCTCTTTCTTTAAGAGGTGCAGATTTGAGGCTTATTTTTATTTGCAAAAAGATAATATTGGAGGAGCTTAATATGAATATAAAAAATAAATTAAGAAAAAATGTATCCTTGAGTTATATATATAGTTTTTTAATGGGTTTTGATATAACCTCAGCAATATGGGTTTTGTATCTTGCTTTTAAAGGCATGTCCCTAGTTGAAATAGGAGCTTTAGAGGCTATTTATCATATTACAAGTCTGCTATTTGAGTTGCCTACAGGAGCCATTGCAGATGTTTATGGAAAGAAGACTACTGTAGTCCTAGGTAGAGCAGCAGCTATAACCAGCTGTTTTCTAATGATTTTCTCTTCTTCCTTTTGGGGATTTGCCTTAGCCTTTGTGATGAATGCTGCAGGGATGAATTTAAATTCTGGGGCTGCAGAAGCACTATCCTATGACAGCTTAAAGGCATTAGGTGAAGAAAGCTCATATAAAAGAGTATGGGGTAAGGTTAATTTCCTTATAGGTACTGCACAAGGTGTGGCACTTATCCTGGGAGGAATATTGGCAGATATAAAGTTTCTATATGCCTATATTTTAGGAGGATTTATTCAAGGCGGTGCTTTTATCACAGCCCTTGGATTTTCTGAGCCTCCAGAGTATGAAGCCCATGAGAGAAGCACTGGTAATTCCTTGATAAATCAAGTGAAAATAAGCATAAAGGTCCTTAAAGAGAGAAGGGTAGTTTTATACCTTATATTATTTTCTGCCTTAGTTGGAAGCCTACAAACCACTGTGTTTTTTTACAGTCAGCAGTTTTTTTCAGACATGGGTTATACAAAGACAGCCATTGCAGCAATCTGTGCTTTAGGATGCTTCATAGAAGCAGTGGCTTCCAGGTATGCTTATAAAATTGAAGGATTATTAAAGCTTATGGGGAGCTTAATAGCTATAGCCTTAATAAGCATAGTGTCTTTAGTGGGACTAGGATTTTTGAAGAGCTATTCTATTATCTTCTTTCTTTCTATTTCCATAACCGGTGGCGTTGCTTACACGATATTTAGTGCTTATATAAATGAAAGGCTATCCTCTGAGTATAGGGCAACGATATTATCATTTGATGGATTATGCTTTAGTATGTTTATGATAGCTGTCTTTCCCCTTTTTGGTGTCTTAGCCGATAAGCTGGACTTTTATCTCACCTTTGGGATTGCAGCACTGCTTTATATACCCATCATGGTTCTGCTTACACTTAAGATTAATAAATATAGCAAGGATAGCCTGGGAGGTGCAATTAATGATTGAATTAGCTTTAAATAAATTACAAAAGTACTATGGGGCAACCATGGTATTAGAGGATATAACCTTTGAGGTGATGACAAGGGATAGGGTTGGAATAGTAGGAGATAACGGCTGTGGCAAGACTACCTTATTCAAAATAATCATGGGTATAGAAGGCTATGAAAAGGGCATGCTCACCGTGAGAAAGGGAGCTACCTTAGGCTATCTAGAACAGGTTCCGAATTTCCCAGAAGGTTATAGGGTTATGGATGTATTACAGGAAGCCTTTAAGGAGCTCCTGGAGCTTGAAGGATCTATGAAGCTTTTGGAGAAGAAGCTGGCTGCTGCAGAGGAAGAAGAAGCTGAAAGAATATTAAAAAGCTACTCAGAGCTTCAAATAACCTTTGAGGGCTTAGGAGGCTATGAGAGAGAGGAAAAGCTCAGCAAGGTATGCACAGGACTTAAAATAGGTGAAGAATTTTTAGATCAGGAGTTCCATAAGCTCAGTGGCGGAGAGAAAACCACTGTAATTTTGGGGAAAATCCTTTTAGAAAGTCCTGATATACTCCTCTTAGATGAACCTTCAAATCATCTGGACCTAGAAGCTTTGGAATGGCTGGAGGATTATCTAAAAGAATACAGGGGAGTTGTACTCCTAATTTCTCATGATAGGTATTTTTTAGATAAGGTAGCTACAAAGATAGTAGAAATAGAGGATATGGTATCTACCACCTATCAGGGAAACTATACTGCCTATGTGAAGGAAAAGGAAAGACAGCTTCAGCTTCAGCTGGCAGATTATGAGGATCAGCAAAAGAAGATTAAGGCCATGGAGAAGTCTATAGCTCAGCTTAGAGACTGGGGCCAGCGAGGAGATAATCCAAAGTTCTTTAAAAAGGCTGCCAGTATGCAGAAGATGCTGGACAGAATGGAAAAGGTACAGAAGCCTGTATTTGATAGAAGCAGTATCTCCATCAATGTTAATTCCGGAGGAAGATCCGGTAATGAAGTAATAATAATAGAAGCTTTAAGTAAGAGCTATGGATCTAAAAATCTCCTAGATAAAGCAGATCTGTTAATTAGGCAGGGAGAAGCCGTGGGTCTCATAGGCTCCAACGGCTCTGGCAAGTCAACCTTAATTAAAATATTACTGGGCTATGAGAAGGAGGATTCTGGTCTTGCAGAGCTTGGAAGCTCCACACTGCTAGCCTATCTCCCTCAGAATGTCACCTTCGATGATAATAATAAAACGGTTCTTGATACATTCAGAGAGGATATTGTTATGACAGAAGGAAAGGCAAGAGAGTATCTGGCAAGGTATATGTTTTATGGAGAAGGGGTATTTAAGAAGCTTAGTGGTCTCTCAGGAGGAGAGAGGAGCAGGCTGAAGCTGGCCATGATTATGTATCATCCTGTGAACCTTTTGATTCTAGATGAACCTACAAATCACTTAGATATTGCCTCCAGAGAAGAGTTGGAAGAGCTCCTTAAATCCTTTAAAGGAACAATTTTATTTGTCTCCCACGATAGGCAGTTTATTAATAATATCGCCACAAGAGTTGTTGAGCTTAAGGATGGGAAGCTTATATCCTATGAAGGGGATTATGAATATTACAAGGAAAAATCTTTGGAGCTCAAAGCTAAAAGTTTAGAGGAAGTAGAGAGCAGCTATAATATAGCCACTAAAGAAAAGGATAAGATAGATAAAGCACCTCATAATAGCAATGGTTCAAATAGAACCCTTTCAGGAAACAGCCTGTGGAGAAAGGAAAAGCTTGAAGGAGAGATTGAAAAAAAGGAAGATGAGCTAAAAGTCATAGAAGAAGAGATAGAAGCTTTCTTTGATGACTACGAGAGGCTAAATGCTTTATATACAGATAAGATAAAGGCAGAGGACGAGCTGGAGAAGCTGATGGAGGAGTATTTTTCTTATAGTTAGAGGATTTACTATTTGCATTAAGCTAGGAAGTACCTTAGGGAGCTCAATGAGAACTTTTAAGTCTATTTTAATTTTCTAACTTAATATTAAATTCCAATAACGGTTATGCTATAATTATCTTCACTTGGAGGTGAAGTCATGACTATAAAATACCAATTGAATACAGCTAAATTTCTTCGCCAGCTCCTAGATAGAACCAATTCTACAATTCCCATAGTTCCATACTCCCCGAGTAAGGTAGAGTTTACTGAAGGGAATACTGTACCTCTTCCAAGGAGCTCCCCGGAGGCTCAAGGAGTATCCTCCTCTCTATTAGAAGAGTATTTTAGAGAGCTTTATGAAAAAACTGGAGGAAAGCTCCATTCGGCAATGATTATTAAAAATGATAATGTTATAGCAGAGTGTAATTTTTCTCCCTATACCAGCAAGATCTGGCATGAGGTTTTTTCCTTTACTAAGAGTGTCACGGGGCTTGCTATAGGATTTTTAGTAGAGGAAGGAAAGCTCTCTCTAGATGAAAAGGTGGTTAAGATTTTTGAGGAGCAGTCCTCTGCAGTAGTAAAGCTGAAGCTTAGAAATCTTACAGTAGAGAATCTTTTAAATATGACTAGTGGTATAGCCTTCAATGAAGTTGGGGCTATAGTTGAGGAGGACTGGATTAAGGGGTTTTTAGATGCCAGCCTTAAATTTGAACCTGGTACAAAGTTTAATTATAACAGCATGAACTCCTATATGCTGGCAGCAATAGTTAAGATGAAGACAGGTGTCAGCGTTACGGAATATTTAAAGCCCAGACTTTTTGATCCAATGGAAATTTACTGCTATCATTGGGAAACGTGCCCTAAAGGCATTGAAAAGGGTGGCTGGGGATTATATTTACTGGTAGAGGATATGGCAAAGCTGGGCACTCTTTACCTTAATAAAGGAGTATGGAAGGGAAAACAGCTGATATCCAAGGAGTGGATGGAGGTAGCTACAAAAAAACGAGCAGAGGTGGATGAAACCATAAGTCGTTATGACTATGGTTACCATGTATGGGTAGGGGAAAATCCTAATGCCATTGTCCTTAATGGTATGTTTGGTCAGAATGTTGTTGCTTTTCCTGACAGCGGTATTGTAGCAGCGGTGACTGGTGGAGAGAACTTTATGTTCCATGGCAGTGATTTTTTCAATGTTAGTGAGAAATATCTATCTCAGATAGAAGAAGCTGTGCCGAGCTTTTCCTCCAGATTAACCTCTAAGAAGCTTTGTAGAGATTTAAAAGGATATTCTCTTAAGGACAGCTATTTAGTG
>JAEXSY010000197.1 GCA_023440105.1 Bacillota bacterium | reverse complement strand
TAAGATATTTTAAAGCAATCTTTTCCGCCTCTTCCTTAGATCGTCCTAGGACTTTTACCTGTCCAACTGTACAGTTACTCAAAACATTATGATTGTTAAAAAGATTAAACTGCTGAAAAACCATGCCCAGCTTTGTTCTATAGTTATAGATATCGTGGTTATCATCAAGAATATTTTCACCCTTATAAATAATTTCTCCGCCACTGGGGGTTTCTAAGAGATTTACACATCTTAATAAAGTAGATTTTCCTGAACCGGAGGAGCCTATTATGCATACAACCTCTCCCTTTTCTACGGAAAAATCTATATCCTTTAAAACCTCGTGGTCTCCAAAGCTTTTGCTTAAATGCTGAACTTCAATGATTTTATCCATACCTTATCCTCCTAATATCTTCCCTCTAATTATTCCTTTTAAGCCTTGCTTCAGGAGTTTCTACCTGCATCTGATTACCCAGTAAAATGTAATTTTCTGGCCCGTCCAATTTCTTTTCAATATAACGAAGAATTCTAGTAACAGTAAAGGTCATTATGAAATACAGTATGCAGGCCACGAAGAAGGATTCGAAATATCTAAAATTGTTCCCCGCAACAGTTTTAGTCTGGAAATAAAGCTCTGTAACAGATATCACATTCAAAACCGATGTATCCTTAATATTTATTACAAACTCATTACCTGTAGCAGGAAGGATATTTCTTATTACCTGAGGCATTACTACATTTATCATGGTCTGAAAATGATTCATTCCTATGGCCTGTGCAGCTTCATACTGCCCTTTATCTACAGAGACTATTCCACCTCTTACTATCTCAGCCATATAGGCACCGGTATTTATTGACACAATGAATATTGCAGCAAAGATTCTATTCATATATAAACTAAAAGCCAAGGCGGCACCATAATATATTACCATCGCCTGTACAATCATTGGGGTACCTCTAAAGAACTCAATATATACAGCTAATATTCCGTTGACTATCTTGAGAACTATTCTTTTTATTCCTTTATTAGGAACAGGGATAGTTCTTACAACGCCTATAATCAGTCCGATAGCCAAACCAATTATTGTACCTATCATGGATATTAAAAGAGTCATCCCTGCCCCTCTTAAAAACATCTCCCAATTTTCACTTATAATCCTAACAAGCCACTCTTTACTCATTCTTAGCCACCTTTCTCAAAGTAAAACCGGGTGCTCCTCTCTGAGCATCCGGTATAAGAATCCATTATTGTGCTGCTGGTTGATTCTTAATTGCTTCATCCATCAGCTGTTGACGCTCTTCTTCAGGAATCTCTGAAAGGATATTGTTTATCTTTTCAGTTAAATCACTGCTCTTTTTTACTCCAACAGCTATTGCTGTGTCCTCATCAGAGGTAACAAAACCATCCTGAAGCTCAATCATTTTTAAGCTTTTATTAGCAGCCTCTGCACTTACACCCTCTGGTCTTTCAGATACATATCCATCAATCATTCCTGATTCTAAAGCCACTCTCATGGCAGAAAAATCATCCATGGCTGTTTCCTTTATCACTCCATCAATCTGGTCTATAACGGAATAATGAAAGGTATTCAGCTGACCGGTGATTTTAGCACCAGAAAAATCAGCTAAAGTTTTTGCATTCTCATATTCTCCATCGTTCTTAACAACTATAACCAAATCTGATTTATAATATATATCGGAGAAGTCAATTGATTCCTTTCTTTCAGCTGTTGGAGACATACCTGCTATAATGGCATCTATTGTTCCAGATTGCAGAGCAGGAATCAAGCCTGTCCACTCTGTCTTAACTATAACCAGCTCCTTACCAAGACCATCAGCTATTTTCTTAGCAATTTCCACATCATAGCCTCCTGCATAATCGGAGCTTCCTTCTATTTTAACGGCTCCATTAGAGTCATCCTTTTGAGTCCAGTTAAAAGGAGGATAGGCAGCCTCAAGACCTACCTTAAAGGTATCCTTTTCCTCTCCTTTATTATTCTCCCCTTTAGAGGCACAGCCAGTAAAAACAAGCATTGTTACTAATGCTGCTGATAATATTACTTTGACTTTGTTCTTCATTGATATCTTCCTTTCTATGTATTTATTTGAATACTAAGATTATTCAGTTTTATTATAAAAAAACAAAAGACTTGAGAGAACTCAAGTCTATTATATACATAATCACTCACAGCCCCTTTCCTTCCCATATGAGATAGCACAACTCAATAGATCGGGTAAACCTATTGAGACAGTCCTGCAGCTCTTAACTGCAGACCCAGCAAATAATACTGAGAGTATTATAAGCTTCGGCGATGAATCCTTCTCCTTAGTATCTTTGCTTTCTCCTGCTCCTCTAAGGACTGTTAAACCTCGCGCCTCTACCTCATCGAAATGATGAGGCCTTATTAAATTATGGTCCTAGTTTACTGCAATTATTTTAAATTGTCAACAAGTCAGAGAGTAAATATATACTTTTTTTCTCCATGAAAAGGTTTAATTCGTTAATTTTCTTGAAAAATTGAGATTGAACATGATTCTTTTATATTGTATTTTCAAATAATATAAAATTAATCATTAGATTTATTTCTTCATTGTATTTGCAATAAATAATTCATTAAAAATTTTAGTCATTGCATATATATAGCTAATACTGTAAAATTTAATTATGTTAATGTTTTTTCTCTAACAGAGAAGGAAAGGAGAGATGTATTATGATTAAGGAAATGGTGATTTACTATTAAAACTTAATACAGGCAGATTAGCTTTAGAGTTATTCTAAGGTTTAATGCCCTCTAGGTAATCCTTCTTTAAAACTGTTGTGAATTGTTTATTTCCGTAGATAGCAGCTTTCAAAAGGTTTGCTTTCTGCGGTATTTTTATGTCCTTTTTTACCTTAAGGCCCTTTCTGTCTGTATTTATTCCAATTATGAAAGGAGCGTGATGTTTTATGAAACTATATTTCTTTAGATTGAATAAATATCATAATATCGGAGGTAAGAATGAATATAAATAATAATTATTACAAAGATAGTATTAACCTAATAAACTATGGTTTTGATGAAAAACTTATAAGCTATGACTACGGTGATTTAGTC
>JAEXSY010000152.1 GCA_023440105.1 Bacillota bacterium | reverse complement strand
CAGAGCTTACAATTAGACCTTCCATGGTTTGACTGGCAACCTGACCGATGCTCTCACCAGTAGTAACTGAATGGACAGCAGTTTTTTCTGCTAGTCTGCAGGCTACCTGCATCATAAAGCGCCTCATTATTATGGTAAGCTCATCCTCCCTGCATTTATCCATTATCGCCAGCTGTATCTCAGTAAAGGGAACTATATAAAGCTTCAGCCTACCAGTATAGCCTGCAAGGATTTTTGCAAGATCGATAACCTTTTGCTTAGCCTGCTCACTGGTATAGGGGTGACTGTGATAGTATACGCAGCTGAGCTCTACTCCTCTTCTAGCCATTAAATATCCGGCCACAGGAGAATCTATACCTCCTGAGAGCATAAGCATAGTACTTCCATTAGTACCATAAGGAAGACCACCAGCTCCCTTAATTTTATTGTATTCTGTATAAACATAGGCTTTTTCTCTGATTTCTACGATAATTTTGCATTGAGGTTTTTTTACATCCACCTTTGCTTCATTATTATGCTCAATAATAAAACCTCCTACCTCCATGCTCACCTCTATTGATTTAAGAGGAAAGGTCTTATTTGCTCTATTAGTTTCTATCTTAAAGGTATCAGGGTTAACGTTATTATACACTTCTAAGGCAGATGCTTTAATGCTGTCTAAGTCTGCAGGTACCTCCTGTACAATACATATCTCCTTTATACCAAAAACACCTTTAACCTTTTCCGCTAATCCATTAATATCCTCTCCATGGATAAACCATCTGTTCTGATCAATGAAAAATTCATAATCCATGTTTTTCAATACATTCTTGATATTATCTTTAAGCTTCTTTTCAAATTTATTTCTGTTAAGACCTTTTAGAAATATCTCCGATGCATATTTTATTAATATAAGTTTTCTCATCTCTTTATTCTCCTTAAAAAATTCAATCCAGTTTTTAACTCCTCTATCACTATGTCCACTTCTTCCTTTGTATTTTCTGGACAGAAGCTGAATCTGATAGAGCTGAGTATTTCCTCATGATTCAAGCCAATGGCTCGTAAAACCCTGCTGTCTTTACTGCTTTTTGAAGAGCATGCAGCGCCAGCAGATACATAAATATCTTTATCTTCTAAGTATCTAAGAAGGATTTCTCCTCTAACACCTTTAAACTGTACATTTAATATATATGGACTAAAAGAATCCTCCAGTGGACTATTGATATAAACCATCGAAAGTTCTTGAAGCTTTTCTATAAAATATTTTTTAAGTTCCCAGACTTTAGTATAATTATCCTCTATGTTAGAATAAGTAATTTCTGCAGCCAAAGCAAAGCCCACAGCTCCCGGGACATTAACAGTCCCTGCTCTCAAGCCCTGTTCCTGGCTACCTCCATAAATTAAAGGTTCTGGCTTAATATTTTTCTTTATATAACATAAGCCTATTCCTTTTGGTCCATGGATTTTATGAGCCCCAGCAGAAAGAAAATCTATGTTCATTTCTTTGACATCTATAGGAAGCTTGCAAAAGCCTTGAACAGCATCCACATGAAACTTTGCTCTGCTGCTTTTCTCCTTAATAATCCTGCCTATCTCCTTTAAATCCTGTACTGAGCCAATCTCATTATTAACATACATAGTACTAACAAGTAGGGTATCTTTATCAATAGCAGCCTTTAGAGCTTCTAAATCAACTCTTCCTTTAGAATCAACCTTAAGATATGTAACCTTCACACCCTTAGCCTCTAAAGCTCTATAGGTTTCACCAACGCTAGCATGCTCTATTTCTGTGGTAATAATATGCCCTCCCAATCTTCCATAAGAATTTATAACAAAATTATTACTTTCACTCCCTCCAGAAGTAAAAATAATCTCATCTTCACCACAATTAATTATTTCTCCTAGGGATTTTCTTGCTTCCCTAAGGATTCTATCAGCTGCTAAGCCCAGCTTATGTACTGATGAGGGGTTACCATAGTTATTCTCCATTACATCAGATATCTTGTTAATTACTTCCTTATATGGCTTTGTGGTTGCTCCGTTATCAAAATAAATAGTCATACCTTCACCCCTTCTAAAAATAGCTATTATCCATAGGACTTTACAATATTACGACTATTTTCTATTATCTAATGTAACATAGCAAAATAGAATTAACAATAATTAATTATAAGCCATACCTTCATTATTAAATTTCTTATACTCTATCCCTTTTTTTCTTCCCACAATAGTTAAAAATTCATTTATTTGCTCCACCACCTCATATCTTCCCGGCTTATTTAAGCCTCCTCTCCCTAATCTATCGCATAAAGACAATAGACCAAGCTCCTGTATATCTATATCTCTGTACATTCCCTCAATATCTCCAAAGGGTAAATTCCTTGTGATAAACAGTGTCTGCATATGCCATCGAGTCATTTTTTCCACTTTATAAGAAAGCTCCTTTATCTCAGAAGTATCACCTATAGCTTCAAAAAAATCTTTCACCTTTTTCTCTCCAACTTTATCATGATCATAGGAAGTCCATCTCCCTTTTCGTTTTTTAGTTGTAGCTTTTTTCCCCAGGTCATGGAGGAGGGCTGACCACATTAAGACTTTCTTATCACTGCTCAGCTCTCTTCTCTTTGCAGCTTCATCTACCACCATCATGGTATGGGTAAGCACATCTCCTTCTGGATGGAATTTAGGTTCCTGGGGTACTGATGCCATATCTATTATAAGTGTATAAGGAAATATATTACCAATAGACTTAATTATTGAGTATATCCCTTTAGATGGTACCTCTTCCATTAACAAAACCTCATTGATGTCCTTATAAATTTCCATAGATTTCATACCTATTCCCTCCCATAGTTTTATTATTTTATTCTTTCAATCTTCCTATAATAATTAAAATAATAAAAATTTGAACTTTTTGTAGTGATATTAAGAATTATTCTTAAATTGATTTTAAATTCCTTGCATTATAATATTATCATGCTAAAATAATTC
>JAEXSY010000124.1 GCA_023440105.1 Bacillota bacterium | reverse complement strand
TCTATATGTTTTCTATATTCATCGATGGTTGTAGCACCTATACACTGTATTTCTCCACGGGCTAAAGCAGGCTTTAAAATATTCGATGCATCTATTGCTCCTTCTGCACCTCCAGCTCCAATAATAGTGTGTATCTCATCTATAAACAGTATTATATCCTGAGCCTTTCTGATTTCCTCCATTACCTTTTTTAATCTTTCTTCAAACTCTCCTCTATACTTTGCTCCTGCTATCATAGAAGATAAATCAAGAGTTACAACCCTCTTATTTTTTAGGAGCTCTGGCATGTTTCCGGAAACTATTCTCTGAGCAAGACCTTCTGCTATAGCTGTCTTACCTACGCCTGGATCACCAATAAGACAAGGATTATTTTTAATTCTTCTGCTTAATATCTCAAGAACTCTCTGGATTTCATTTTCTCTTCCTATAACAGGGTCAAGCTTACCTTCCGCAGCCATAACCGTTAAATCTCTACCGAACTGATTGAGGGTTGGCGTTTTGTTATCATTCTTTTTAGCAGAACCAGCTCCCTGTGGAGAGCTCCCTGCAGCCTTTCCATTTATACTGTTAACCACATCGGCTCTAAGCTTATCTATCTGAACATTAAGATTAACTAATATTGTATAAGCTACACCTTCCTGTTCTCTTATAAGAGCCAACAGCATGTGCTCAGGGGTTATAAAATTATGTCCAAAGTTTCTTGCTTCATATAAGCTTAAATCTAAAAGTCTTTTAGTTCTTGGGGTCAAGGCGATTTCATTCCTTGCTATCTCAATATCTCCGAAGCCTACATATTCTTCTACTAACTTTCTAACGGAGCTTTCAGTTACCCCCAAGCCGTTTAGGATGTCCTTACTGAAACCCTCCACCCTTAGTATTCCTAGAAGTATATGCTCTGTACCAATATAGCCATGTTTAAAGTATTGAGCTTCTTCCTGGGCCATCATAACTGCTTTCTGTGCTCTTTCCGTAAATCGTTCAAACATCATAATATTGTTACCTCCATTAATTTAAATTAAATTACTTAAGGTTTCTCTAAAAAACTTAGCTCTCTCCACGTCTCGTTCTCTATCTGTAAGATTTCTGCCAATATTAAATTGGAGTGTCGCCGGTTGGGAATTCACCAGAAGACCATTTATTATACTATTATCTATTCCATTTATTAATCCCAGCTCAAGACCTAGCCTAACATTAGATAATAGCTCTAAACTTTCCTTAGACTTTAAAACTCTAGCACTCTCTAGTATCGCTAAAGAACGAAAAATTTTATCCTCCATATCATATTTATAATTATTTAATAGATAACCTCTGGCTCTATTTTCTTGCTGTAATATCTGCCCTATAGCAGCTTCAAGATTTTCAATTATTTCCTCTTCTGATAGACCTAAGGTTATCTGATTAGATATTTGATATATGTTACCTTCAGCACCAGAACCTTCTCCGTATAGGCCTCTTATGGTCATCCCCACCTGAGCCAATGCTTTTAAAACCTGAGTTATCTCTTTATTTATTGTTAGTGCTGGAAGATGTATCATCACCGATGCTCTTAATCCTGTCCCTATGTTAGTTGGGCAGGAGGTTAGATAGCCTAGCTCTTCATGAAAAGCATAGTCCAAGGAATCTTCTAAAAGAGTGTCTATCTTATCTGCTGTTGTATATGCTTCTCTTAAATTAAATCCGCTATTTATACACTGAAGTCTCATATGATCTTCTTCATTAAGCATTATGCTTACAGTTTCTTCCCTATTGATTATAAAGGCAGATTTTTCTCTACTACGGATAAGATTAGGGCTTATAAGATGCTTTTCCTGAAAGCTTAAGAGCTTGTTTTCATCCTGCTCCCATAATCTATGGGTAGAATATTCCTGTTTCATATAATCATTAACGTAAAAAGCACTTTCGAATTTTTTAATTATCTCCTCAGCGTTCTCTTTATTAAGCTTATGGGGAAAGGAAATATTCTTTAGATTCCTGGCTATTCTAATTCTGCTACTTATAATAGGCTCAACTTTTGAAGAACCATCATACATCCAGTTTTTCATTGTCCCCACACCCCTCATTCCTTATTATTTTGGAGATTTTTTATTTCATCTGTTATAATAGCTGCTTTTTCGTATTCTTCCTCTAAAATAGCCTTCTGCAGTTCTTCCTTGAGCTTAGTAACTCGCTTTTTATTTATTAGTTCTCTTCCAGCTTTTTTAGGAAATTTTCCTTTATGCTCTGTTTTTCCCTGAACTCTTTGAATAATGGGACTTATAATGGATGTAAAAGTTTTATAGCACTGCTCGCATCCTACAAGACCAGTTCTTTTAAATTCCTCTGAGGTAACTCCACAATTGCTGCAGCAAAGCTTTGGTTTACTCTCTTGATCTGCTATTTTTCCCATATGATCAACAAAACCGCTTATAAGGTTTTGGAAGGAAAAAGGGGAAATACTTGCACCAGGAAAGGCTATTTCTTGATTTTCCTGGGCACAGGCATGGCATAAATTCATTTCAGTTTTGTCCCCATTTATTACTTTAACTATATGCACCGTTGCAGGGTTCTTTTGACACTTATCACAGAGCATATTATCCATCCTCCTTATGAAAGTATTATAGATATAATAGATTTTAGTATATCCGCTCTCAATTTATTCCTATCACCGCCTGAGGATAAGGTTCTATCATTTACTGTGAGTTTAATAATAGCCAATTCTCTTTCAGTAATAAGCTCAGCTTCATATAAGCTTTCTAAAAGAGCTGCTGCCTTGTGATAGGTTATACCGCTGCCAATATACTCTAGAATCTTTTTCAATCTGCTTAGCTTATTATCGAAGCTCACCTTTTTTATGAGGATACAGCCTCCGCCTCCTCTTTTGCTTTCAATAATATAGCCTTTGTCATAGGTAAATCTAGTAGTTAATACATAATTAATCTGGGAAGGGGCACAGTTAAAATAATCAGCTAATTCATTTCTCTGAATTTGAAGCTCCTCTTCTTTTTCATTTAAAAGGTCTTTAATAAATTGTTCAATAACGTCTGACAATCTTGCCATAATATCACCCAGCTTTTTTGACTTTCTTTGACCTTAATAAAATAATAATATTTTTATTGTTGCCAAGCAATAAATAAAATATGAACTTTTTCATAAGTTTTTTTAAAATTCCCGCTCATAGCTAGAATTCTCTTGTGTTTTCTTAATAATACTAGTAATTTCTATCATTATTGGTGATTAAAAAACAGAAATTAGTCAACAATTTAAGTGGAGGAGTACATGATGAAAATTTATTGGATTGGACATTCATCCTTTTTAATAGAGGATTCTTTAGGTAGACGTATTCTTACTGATCCTTACAATAGTTGTATAGGCCTAGAGCCCTTTCACGGACAGGTGAATATAGTTACTATAAGTCATGATCATTTAGATCATAATAACAAGAGCTTTTTGTCAGGAAAGGAAGTCGTTGTTTCTTCACCTGGCTTTTACGATCTTTCCTTTGCAAAAATAAACGGCTTTAAGAGCTATCATGATAGCTGCAGAGGAATCAAAAGAGGTGAAAACACCATCTTTCTTATAGAGCTTGAGGGTTATAGAATATGCCATTTAGGAGACCTAGGTCATCTCCTGGATGATGAGATTTTATTAAAACTAAGTAATATAGACATCCTATTCATACCAGTAGGAGGCCATTTCACACTAGATGGAAAGCTAGCCGGTGAGCTTTGCCATAGGATAAATAGTAAAATCATTATACCTATGCACTACAAAACTCCGAAGATATCTATACCCTTAGACGGTCCAGAATCATTTATACTCTCTATGAAAAATGCTACAAAAATAGAGAATTCCTACATATCTTTAGAAGAAATGCCCTCAGAAGTTAATAAGGTTATTATTTTTAAGGATTACAATAATACCATCAAGTAAGTACAAATCATCCTTCTAAAAGTATTTAGTTGTTAATCTAACAACAGTGATATAATTTATTTGTTATAATATATAAAATTTAAATATAGTCAGTAAACTCAGAGGCTTGTCAACAAAAAAAGGTCCATCACAAAGATGGACCTTTTTTTTATAATTACTCCTCTGTAGGTGCTCCTACAGGGCAAACAGATGCACAATTTCCACAGTCTATACAAGTGTTAGCATCTATTACATATAGAGCATCCCCCTGCTCTATTGCATTAACTGGACACTCTGGAGCACATGCTCCACAGCTTATACAAGCATCAGTAATTACAAATGACATAATCACACACCTCCTAATAAAATGGATGTCCCAAGACACACATACATTTTAACACGTTCTTAGGTGTTTTAAAAGAGATATTGCCATATATTCGTTAATTTTATATCACCGTATACCCCAATTCTTCAATAGAGCCTATGAAATCCTCTTCTTTAACGAAATAGCTATCATAAACAATGCTTACTTCGCCCTTTTCTTTGTTAATTTCACAAGCAACTACTCCTTCATGTTGAGAAATACAGGTGCGTACCTGTATTACATCCTGAGCACTATTAATGCTTCTCACCTTTAATAAAGATTTCATATTCATCCTCCTAAGAAAAACCCTACGTACATTCCCTATATGCTTAATACTCGTCTATTGAAACTACTGGAAGTATCACATCATCCCCAGGAGTACTATCCTCGTAATCACCGGAGATTAACTTTACATCCTTTATATTTACTGTTATAAGAGTTTCTTCATCTTCTCTTATCTTTATTTTAACCTTAACAGATTCCTTAACCACATTATTGCTAACAACCTCTCCTTTTCCCTGAGGAGTTTCAACAATAGATCCTACCTTAGGAAGCTTTTTTCTTATAGTTTCATAGGTATCCTGTTCATAGTTTAAGCAGCACATGAGTCTTCCACAAATACCGGATATCTTTGTAGGATTTAAAGATAGATTTTGCTCCTTTGCCATCTTAATAGATACAGAAGCAAAGTCTCCTAAATAACTGGAGCAGCATAGGGATCTTCCACAAGGTCCTAGACCTCCTACCATTTTAGCCTCATCTCTAACTCCTATTTGTCTAAGCTCAATTCTAGTTTTGAAAATGGTAGCCAAATCCTTTACAAGGTCTCTAAAATCTACCCTTCCTTCTGCTGTAAAATAGAAAATTACTTTATTATTATCAAAGGTGTATTCAACATCAATAAGCTTCATAGTAAGCTGGTGCTCAGTAATCTTGCTCATGCATATATCAAAGGCCTCAGCCTCTTTTTTCTTATTTTCTTCGTTTCTGTTGATGTCCTCCTTATCTGCAACTCTTAATACACTTTTTAAAGGAGAAACAATTTCTTTCTCTGTTATCTTTTTGGGACCAACTACGCATTCTCCAAACTCTATCCCCCTAGCAGTTTCAACAATTACGTAGTTTCCCTTTTCTATATCTAAATCCACCGGTGCAAAATAATATATTTTACCTGCCTTTTTAAATCTTACTCCCACTACATCAATCATTCTAAACCTCCAACATATTCAGCAGCATAATATCATATGTAACTGCAGAGCTGACATTACTAAAAAATGCCTCACGAGATTTATTGATAATCTCAATAAGCTCATACAGCTTAGTATAAGAAAATCTATTAGCAAGATTCTCTATATCCCTAAGCTTATCTCTATTTACTATTATCCTAGAATTTTCTAGGTCCTTAAATATCATTATATCTCGTATAAAAGATAATAAACTATTTAGTATATCATCTTCCTTATTTTTATACTTAGCTAGCTCTACCTCATATTTTATCACCAGTGTTTCATCCTTGGATAGAATATCTTCAAGTATTTTTAAAGTGATGCTTCTTATATCATTAAACTCTTCATCCCTTAAAAAACGCTCTACCCTTCCTGGAATACCATCACTGAAGGCAATTGCCATAGCATAGGTTTCTGAATCTATATCAGGAAAATGAAGCTTCAGAAACTTACTCATCTGTTCCTTAGAGAGCCTTAAAAGCTTATGTATCTGACATCTTGACTTTATAGTATCTAATAAATATTCTGTGCTTTCTGTAGTAATAATAATATGTACACCCATGGGAGGCTCTTCAATTGTTTTTAGAAAAGCATTTTGTGCCTGAACTGTAAGTTTTTCTCCGTGATAAACTATTATTACCTTTTTATCACCGCTGAAGGGTTTCTTATTAACCTCTTCAATGATCATTCTTACTTCATCTACACCAAAGGATTTTTTTTCTGTCCTAAATTCTATTATATCCACATGTGGTTTATCATTTTCAACGTTTAGTATATTGGAGGCAATCTCTCTAGCTAAATAGCTTTTTCCTATTCCATCCTGCCCAGTTATTAAATGAGCATGAGGAAGGGAGCCAGCTTTTACAGCATCCTTAACCCAGCTTCTCACCAAGTCATGACCTATAAAGTTGTACACTGTGCTCCCCCCATTTCTAAGCATATTAATATCTAATAAATTGATCTACATCAACTACAAAAATTGTAGCTCCTCCAACCTGTACTTCAACTGGGTAAGGAATATATACTCCAGTAGAGCCTGACATAGGTGAAGGGGTAGTTACTATCTGTTCTCTAACTTTACAGGTATCTTCAATGATTCCAAGGACCTCTCTGGTCTTTTCCTCTTCAACACCTATCATAAGTGTAGTATTACCGGATTTAAGAAAACCACCAGTGGTAGCAAGCTTTGTTACTCGAAATCCTTTTTCCGTTAGTAAATCCAGTAAATCTGATGCATCATCATCCTGTATTATTGCTATTACTAATTTCATTATAAGCACCTCCCAACAGTTGAATATTAAAAAACGGGATATTATGCTTATATTTTATCACAACTTTATCTATAAGTTTATTAATTTAGTTAAAATATATATATTGGTGACTACAGAATTAATCCCATAGGTTTAAAGCATTTCCGTAGAGCATCCAAAACCGCTTCAAAGACCACTCCCACATCCTTTGAACCATCTATTTCAATAATCCTGTTTGGAAATTCTTTTATTAGGAGCTTATAGCCCTCCCTCACTTTTTTATGAAAATCCAGGTTTTCTAAATCCAGCCTGTTAATCTCTCTTCCATTGTTTTTTAATATACGTGAAAGACCTAGCTCTGGATCAATATCTAAGTAAATAGTTATATCAGGCATATATTCCTCTATAGCAAAGGAATTTACTTTCATTACTGACTCCATGGTCAAACCACGGGCATAGCCCTGATATACTAGTGAGGAATCAATAAATCTATCGCAAATAACTGTTTTTCCAGAATTTAAAGCTGGTATAACCTTTTCCACAAGGTGCTGTCTTCTCGAGGCTGCAAATAGGAGCGCTTCTGTCTTCCCTTCCATAAGAGTATTTTCTTCTTTTAAGATAATATCCCTAATCTGTTCCGATATAGAAATGCCTCCTGGCTCCCTAGTATATATGCAGCTTATTCCATGGGCTTCTGTATATTTTTTTAGCTCTTCCACTATTGTGGTTTTGCCCGCCCCTTCAGGTCCTTCAAAAGTAATAAATAAACCTTTCATAAACTACCTCCTAAGCCTTATAATTATAGCACTTTTCCTTGGCTATTTCAAAGTATTCTATAAAACCTTTATCTTATCTCCTGAAAGGCCTAAAACTGTAGTATCTATGCTTTTGTAATAGGAAATATTTTCAATGATTTCAGAGCTTATTTCCTCCCCCATCATTATTATAGGAATACCCGGTGGATAAGGAATTATATTCTCTGCTGCAATTCTTCCTTCTGAGTGAGTATACTTTATCTCACAGCCCTCTCTCTCCACCACCTCATGGGGAAGCAGTATTCTCTTAGGAATTGAATGGTTAATAAAAATCTTTTTTTCTTCCTTTATATCTTCTAAAGCTAAAGCTTTTAATGCTGAATATATTCCTTGATATTCTTCCCTATTATTAAAAGGGGACGGCAGTAAGACTATATTTCTCCCTTCACCTAGCTCTCCCTGAATACCTCTTAAATAAAGCTGCTCTAAAAGCTTGCTTCCACTACCTTCAGTCTCTTTAATATTAATCACTATCCTGCTTTCATCTACTGAAAACTCTTCAAGACCTAACGCCTTTAAATAATCTGTATCTATGCAATTATAAAGGTCTAATTTTTTTACCTTTTCTCTAAAAGACTTTAGATCCTCTATCAATCCTTTAAAAGCTGTGCTTCCCTTATACTCAAGATAATATCTTCCATAATCTAAGGTAGCCATAATAAGATATGAAGGACTCGTGGTAGTAAACATATAAAGATATCTTTCCACAGCTTCTTTAAGCTTTATATTATTTACATGAAGGTAGGCCCCTTGCGTAAGAGTCGGAAGGGTTTTGTGAGCACTCATAACCACCAAATCCGCTCCTAAATTCACTGGACAAGCTGGTAGTTCACTACAAGCTCTCAAATGAGCTCCGTGAGCTGAATCTATTAAAGTAAATACCCCTCTTTCCCTGCAAAGCTCTATAATTCCCTTCAAGTTTGAGCAGATGCCATAATAGTTTGGATATGTAATAACAACTCCTTTTACTAGCTTATGGTTATCTAATAGCTTTTGAAGTTTTTTTAAGGAAACTCCTAAGGGTATACCGAGGTGCTGAGAATATTCATTTTCTATGTATATAGGTTTAAGCTTTCTGAGGATAATACCATTAAATATTGATTTATGACAATTTCTTTCAACTATTATCTCATCACCTTCCTTAAAAGCAGAGAAAATCATAGTTAGATTTCCAGAGGTGCTTCCATTAACTAAAAAATATGAAGCTAAACTCCCATAGTACCTTGAAAGAAGCTTCTGAGCCTCTTCAATGACTCCCTCTGGCTTATGTAAATTGTCCATACCATTAACTTCAGTGATATCTCCATGAGTAAGTATATATTTTATCTCCTCTGAAAATCCTCTTCCTCCCTTATTACCCGGCATAGAAAAAGGCATCGGCTCTTTTTCTAGATAATTTATTAGAGCTTGTACTATAGGTGCATTATTCATAAAGTCCCCTCCTTTATATAATGAAAAAGCAGCTGTTAGGCTGCTTATTTATAGTATACATTTCTCTTAGCTGTAGCTCATACAATTTATCATCTTATTCCTTAGGGTTAAGGATAATATATCTTTTTTTATACATTCCTTATAGTATTCATAAAAGTCATTTCCTGCTTTAATGCTTATTAATTTCTCTTCGCAGCTTTTACAAATTCTTTTTCCGTTTATTATTATACCATCAGATTTAGACTTCCTA
>JAEXSY010000101.1 GCA_023440105.1 Bacillota bacterium | reverse complement strand
ATTTTACCTTATCCCCATTAAAGTAAAGTGGCTTGCTTATCTTGACTGGTTCTATTTTATAGTGAGCCTCATAAACGGAAGCTGGGGAGTTAGAGCAGCGGTAATTGTCTCTCTTGTTAATTTCTTTATATTCTTCGGTAAGGACTTTATTGATTTTATCCAGAATAAAAGAAGATATGGCTCAGTGCAGAGTAACTTTAGAAGGCAGATGAGACAGGCGGAAAAGGAAAGGCTTAAAAGGGAGAGGATGAGAGAAGATTAATTTTGAGCTAAGAGCAACTAAGAAGAGCAGTGAAGAACTAAGAGTGAAGAGTGAAGAGAGCTAAGAGCAAGTAAGAGCAGGGAACTAAAAGCTAAGAGTTAAAAGCGAGAGTTACAAGATGAGATAATAGATTAAAGATTAGAATTTGAGCTTGGTTAGAGAATAATGTTGATATTATAGTTTTTTTTAAGGAACTCAAAAAAGGGTTCCTTTAGTTCGCCTTTGGCACAAAAGGAGACGTAACTAATCATTAAAAGATCTATATTCATATATAAATATATGCTACAATTTGCTATAGATTAGTATACTAACCCAAATTTAGTAAGGAGAGAATAAGTGAAACTAAAAAGATTTGAGGAACAATTTTCCGTTTGTAAAGTTAAAGATTATTCACAAGTTAGCTTAGCTGATAAGTTTTTGTTTATTGGAAAAACAGATGAAGAACTATCCCTGGTGTGCTTGACTAAATCAGTGCCTGAAAATACTATAACACGCGATGACGGTTGGAAAGCAATAAGAATTCAAGGAGAATTGGATTTCTCTCTTATTGGTATTCTATCGAAGATATCTAGTGTTCTAGCTGATAACAATATAGGAATTTTTGCAATTTCAACATATAATACAGATTATATTCTAATTAAAGATAATAATTATGAGAAGGCTCTCACTGTACTAGGAAATGCAGGATACAAAATTGTTTAATAATATTATTCCAATTTATCAATAAAAATATTATAAGTATTATACTGAAAATCGCATCGTTCAGAGATTGATGTGCGATTTTTTTGCGTCGCAATTGAATAAAAAGGCGTAGCAGAGAATATTTAAATAAATTTACAATGCACTTCAATTAAATTCCTAACACATAGCTGTTGAGGTGTATAAAAAAATCACACTACAAATAGTGTGATTTTTTTATACAATATTTCATTTAACTATTAATAAATATATGGTTGTCCTATACTGTTAGAGGTTAGTTGCCTTTCAAGAATTCCACTATCTCTCCAAGGTGTGGATCTACCTTAACCTTTCGGAATTCCTTGATGATGGTGCCTTCTTCATTGATTATGAAGGTGCTTCTTTCGATGCCTATGGACTTTTTGCCGAACATGTTTTTTTCCTTTAGAACGCCATAGAGCTCGCAGGCCTTGGAGTTTTCGTCGCTTAGGAGCACGAAGGGCAGCTCAAATTTTTCAATAAACCTGTTATGGCAGGCGATGGTATCCCTGCTGATTCCAAGGATTATAGCATTAGATTCCTTGAGAGTGTCATTGTTTTCTTTGAAGGCGATGGCCTCTCTGGTACAGCCAGGTGTATTATCCTTGGGATAAAAATATAGGATAACCTTCTTTCCTCTATAATCCTTAAGGCTGTGGTCTTTACCGTCAGAGCCGGGTAGGGTAAAGTCTGGAGCCTGTATTCCTTCAAATGAGAATTTTTCCATGTGATTACCTCCTAATTTTTCTTAATCTTTTCCTGTATGTATATTGTTAATAGCATTTTCTTAAAGAAACAGTGTTTATCTTTAATATGTATTATAGAATAAACTTTAAAAAAATCAAATAACTCATGTGCCTGTCACATGAGTTATTTGATTTTTTTAAAGGAACAGTGTTAGTCTTTAATATGTATTATAAAATAAACTGTAAAAAAATCAAAGGAAGAAAGTTCTCATAATTATTTCATATCTAAGGCTGCCTTATGGTATGATAGTAATAGTGTCTTTAGATATATCAAAGATAGAGGCACATTACTAATTAAGGTACCAAAATATTTGAGTTTCATTAAAATACTTGAGGTCTATAAAATGCTTAAGGCTTAATAAAATACTTCAGGTTATTAAAATATTTAGGTGCTTTAAAATATAAAGGAGAGTAAAGATGGATAATAAAGTATTAGCCACCGTAAATGGAGTAAATATAACAGAAGAGGATGTTACTAGACTAATTGCAAGATATCCTCAGGAAAACAGAGGATATTTAAATACACCACAGGGCAGGAATCAATTATTAAGAGAGATGGTATCCTTTGAGCTTATGTACAATAAGGGTAAGGAATTAAACTATAGCGAGAGTGAGGAGTATAAGGCTCAGCTTAAGGCTATGGAAAAGGATTTTCTTACTCAATATACAATAAATAAGCTTTTTGAAGGTGTTCAGATAAGCCCAGAGGATGTTAGAGCTCATTATGAGAACAACAAGGAAGCCTTTGTTGAGCCTCCAATGGTTAGCGCAAAGCATATCCTTGTGGATTCAGAGGAAAAGGCAAAGGAGCTTTACAATGATATAAAGGCTGGAAAGCTATCCTTTGAAGAGGCTGCTATGCAGTATTCTAGCTGTCCATCCAAGGAACAGGGAGGAAACCTGGGAGAGTTCTCTAGAGGGATGATGGTTCCTGAGTTTGAGCAGGCTGCTTTTGCTATGTCCGTAGGAGAAATATCAGAGCCTGTTAAGTCACAGTTTGGCTATCATTTAATAAAGCTTGAAAGCAAGAAGGAGCAGACAGAAAAGTCCTTTGAGGAGATTCAAGGACAGGTAGCTCAGCAGCTTATACAAGAAAAGAGAACAAAGCACTTCTCCAATATGATAGAAGAGCTTACTGAGAAATATGGAGTTAAGTATTATTAATTCTATCAGTAACAGCTCATCCTACAATAGAGCTACCATTAATAATATAGTAGCCAATATGCCAGAGAGCAATAAGTAACAATTTAATAGAAGAATTGAATTTAACCAGCTGGACTTATCAGCTGGTTTTTATTATGGAACTGATATTCTTGAACAATATGTAAAAGATTT
>JAEXSY010000177.1 GCA_023440105.1 Bacillota bacterium | reverse complement strand
GGGTATAGCTGAAACAGAGGAAAACGCCAGACTAGCTATGTACGGTAAGTGGCAGGCAGCTTATCTATCTGCAGACAAGGCTACTGCAGAATATCTCAAAGCTAAAAAAAACCTGGATGAGATTAGCATCAACAGAATAGTAGATAGAAACACCAATATTGGCGTACTCGGCACTGTAGATGACAGCTTTCTCGATATAGGTAATCTATCTATAGTGGCAGGAAAAATGCCGGAGGAAGATAATGAAATAACCTTAGAGCTATCTGCATTAACAGAGCTTGGTCTTTCAGAAGAGGATATAGGAAGTTCTATTGAAATTTCCAGCGAAGTGGTATATACCATTACCTCTTCGCAAGAAATCGATCAATACTATAGAGGAGCAATGGAAAATCTTTCTCCACAGGATATGAATGGGAATTATCAATATTATAGAGCTAATATAACTACTCCCATTACAGTCAAAGAGGATGCTGTGATTTACCTCCGAGAAAGCTATATTTATTTTGGTCCCCCTGGTTCTAACAACGATGATATAGTAAGAGATGGCTTTCAAACCTCTAAGACTCTCCTGATGCATCATTATTACACCCTCACTGGGATTATAGATAGCTATTCCCACAGATGGGATACGGGAGAATATCCTACGGCAAATGGATTCATAACTGAAGAGGGAAGTGATAGATACTATAGCATTATTAAGAGTAGCTCTACCTTAGGTAATCCCGAAGAAATACTTAAGACCTATCCTGAGGAATATAATGTATTTATGTACTCTACCTCTCTTAAGAAAAACCTTTATACTGAGCTATTCCCTGGAGTAATGGAGTTTCTGGCAGAGGAAAATAAAGAGGATGGAAGTCTTACGGAGTTTTCAGGGGGAGAAGGAAACACAAACGAAGGAACCTGGAAATTCAGGAGAAATAACTTAGCCTATCTTTCAGAAGCTGATGAGCAAAAGGAACGGCTTATTTATACGGTAATGGCAGCAATCTTTATAATATCAGCTATATCAATATTTCAGCTTTATTTAAGCCAAACAAGAAAAAGAGCTAGAACCTTTGCCCTTTTAAAGGCTATAGGTGCTACTAACAGCCAGGTAATAAAGGTGTTCTTCTGTGAAAGCATAATGCTTCTTATGGCAGCGATGCCTATAGGAATATTTTTGGGAGTAGCCCTTTCCTTTGGAGCAGAAAAACTCAGTAAGCTAGTTGGCGTTTCACTGGTGGTTGACTTAATCCCATCCCTAACTATTCAAGGTATTATAATCACTATGTTGTCTCTATTTATAGGTATGATATTCCCCATGTTTTATGCTCTTTCAGTGCCCCTTACAGGAACAGTGGAAAAGCCTCCAAAGCATAGAAAAAGAGATGCTCTAGAGGGTATTGAAGCTATAGATGAGAAGGACTTTACTACAAAAAAGGCCCTGAGAAAGCTAAATAGAAGCTATTCAAGACAGAATAGAGGAAAAAGTATATTAGCACTATCCATGTCCTTAATAATCTGCCTATTACTCCTAGCTTCAGTGCTTTTAAGCTATATTTCAAAAGAAAAATACATTGATGAAGTACTACAAAAAGGAAAGCCCGATTATGTTTTAGAGCTCCTTCATGGCTATCAATATGGAACTAACAATTCTATTAAGGAGCTTGAAAGCTCCATTGGAAATATACCCGGGGTGCAGGATACAGCTATTTTTTGGAAGGGAAATGATCTTCATCTGTACTTTGAAGGAATGGAGGAGGATAAAATTCTTGAAGCCTTTAGGGACAGCCTTCCAGCCTTATCCTTAGGAGAACACTTTGCTAGCTACAGAGAGAATACCTTTGGCGTAAAGGAGGTAGACTCTGCTTTCATAACAAACTTCTACTCTCCCTTAATGTACTATACGGACAATGGGTACTATGTTGTTGAAGGCACTGATAAACGCTATACCGATGAAGATGATATGAATAACGTTCCTGCCCAATGGTACAGAGTACCTGAATATACTTACAAAAAGTCCATGGATAGTATTATTTCCTCCATTACTGAAGGCAGCTTTGATGATGATAAGTTCTGGTTCGGAGAAGAGGTAATCCTGCTTATGCCAATGTATTCGGAGCTACAGGAGAATCCTCAAGCAGACATTGCTACAGCTTTAGAAACCAGCAGCTTTCAGTCAGCCATGGCCAGTGTCTTACAGGAGGCTGGAAGATACAAGCTTTCCTTAAATGAGGAAGAAATCCAGGGAATGAAAAAGAATGAAACCATAAAAGTAGGAGATTCTCTTTGGATTTCTGCCAATGAAGAAAAAATGGTAGGAGAAACAATACAAGATGTTTACAATCCTATAGAGGTTAAAGTAGGTGGAATAATACGATATTTTCCTGGCAATGGTGTATGGCCATTTTCTGAAACAAATCAAAGCTATGGAGTGATCGGTTCTCCTAATCTTATGAGTGAGCTTTATGTAGGCTTTGGTATGGATATGGGTATCATGAGTAAAAATGCTATAAGCTTAATGAATCAGACCATCGCAAAGGTAAAGCTAGGAAGAACCATAATATATATCTATAGCGATACTACTCGAGATCCTTCAAGATTAGAAACAAGGCTTCAGGATATATCAGATAAGTTTGGAGGCTATGTAACCAATTTTAGAGAGGATAATGAGCTTATGCTCTCAGAAGCAAGAAATAATACGGCAATACTAGCTCTTTTATGTGTTGTATCTGCAGCTCTAGGAGCAATCATTCTCTACAACAGTCTTTCCTCACGAGCAGATCAGGATCAAAAAAGAACAGGTATCCTCCAGGCTATTGGGGTAACTAGAGAGCAGCTGAAATGGACGCAGTTATCAAAGGGAATAAGAAATGCTGTTATTTCAATAGCAGTCTCCCATATGCTAATTATTACTATAACATATGTACTTTTCAAGACCAGGGCACAGGCCTCAGGAGTTGATTTCATGGTATATATAAATAAATTTATAAATTATTATCCCTTCTATGTTCACATAGCTATAATAATAATTTACTTTATAATCACCATTTTTATTTACACCCTTCCTACAAGAAGAATCATAAAAAATTCTCCTGTGGAAAATATAAGAGGTTAAGGAGGCTTAGATATGGGAGTTATATTAAAAGCTGAAAAGATAGAAAAAATCTATGGGAAAGGAAAGCTTGCTGTCCATGCTCTTAAGGCTGGAGACCTTATGATAGAGGAAGGAAGATTTTATTCTATAATCGGAAGAAGCGGCTCTGGCAAGTCTACTCTCCTTCATATATTAGGAGGTCTGGACAGACCTACAGGAGGAAAGCTCTATATCGAAGGAGAAAGTGTTTTTGATTTAAATGACACAAAGCTTGCCATACTAAGAAGGAGGAGAATCGGCTTTATATTCCAAGCCTTTAATCTCCTACCGGAGCATACAGTGCTTCAGAATATACTTCTCCCTATAGAGCTGGATGGTAGAAAGCCTGATAAGAGCCACATTGAAAGGGTAATAAATGCCCTGGGCATTGAGGATAAGCTGAAATACTATCCTGACGAGCTCTCTGGGGGACAGAGACAGAGAGTTGCCTGTGCCAGAGCTCTTGCTGCAAAGCCAGCTATAATCCTAGCCGATGAGCCCACAGGGAACTTAGACGGAAAAAGCGGAGATGAGCTCATAGCCCTTCTCAAGGAATCGGCAAAAGCCTTCAACCAAACAATAATCATAGTCACCCACGACATGAAGATAGCTGAAAAAGCTGACGATATTATCCTTCTAGAGGATGGTATTATTAAAAGCTATGAAAGGAATATATTATAGAATAATTAAGCCCTAGGCTGCATATAAAGCAATCTAGGGCTGTATTATTTTATCCAAGCTTTATTAAGTTTACATTATAATGATGCACTTCGTTTGCTGCCTGGAAGTCTGCATTAGCTACCCTTTTATAAACACTTTTATCCTTTGTGGCCAGCTGATGATTATTAAATATCCAGCTTAAAAGCTCTTTAATCACTATTGTCATTTTAATCCCTCCCATTCTCTCACCAATGACTATCATATGATGGGAAGGCTTCATTGTTGACAATAGCTTCTATATTTCCTATTGTCTCAATATGAAAAGGATATCGTACATAAATATAGCAATAAAAAGTCTAAAGGCTATATAAATAGATAGTCTCAAAATACCATAAAAAAGAGACAAGTTTATCATCATTGAAAAGATAAATGATAAATATGTCTCTCTGAACTTGCTACTGAAAGCAATATAGAATATAGCCATCTATAGTAGTGATATTAAAGGTCTTCCCTCCCCAGCTTTCCATAGAAATATCTGTTACCTGATCCCAGTTATTATTTATTATAAAGTTCCTAAATTCCTCTATCCCCTCAACATACATAAAGGATAAAAGCCCCTTCTTAGGTTCTCCATAAAACATATGTATTCCAGTAAAGCTGTCTATGTTCCCTTCTCCTATCTCCTGAGGAAGGCTAAAGGCACATCCATAGGTTCCCTTTCCTTCTTCATCCCGTTCATCGATACCGCCATGCCAGCCCAAGACCTCCTTGAACCATTTCAAGGTTTTATCCATGTCCTTAGTTAAATAAATTGGAGCATTTTCTTTAATTATATACCCGTTATC
>JAEXSY010000054.1 GCA_023440105.1 Bacillota bacterium | reverse complement strand
ATTCTACAGGGATACTGCTGGCGTTAGGTAGTGACCAAGGATTTGATAGGCCTCAAGACTTGGATGCTAATCAGCCAATTTATAGGACTTTATGGCTTTCCTGGGATAATAATAAAGTAAGAGATTTCTATCAAGTAGACAATATTCTTCTTCCTAGAAGCAGAGAATTTTGGTCTATTGGAGTTAACAGGAGCTTAGATAATGTATCTACCTGGGAAACGGTCAGTGCCATTAAGTTAGAGGATGAAAAAATAAGTGCTGACAGAAAAGATATAGAGAAAACTAAAAGTTCTCATGATAGGTACGTTAATATTAATTTTGTTGGTATAGATTACATGACCCTAGAAGTGTTAGAAGAGCATAGCTCAGGATTATACTCGAAAAAGCTGAAAGCCATACCTATTGATAATATTAATAAGTCTGAGGAGATAAAGCTTGAAGGGGTCAAGCTATCAGATATTATTGGGAATGTTGGAAAAACAACAATCGAACAGTCGGCCCAAGCAACTTTAAATTCTATAAGTAGTGAAGAGAGGGAAAAGTTTGAAAGCAAGCCGAGGGAAGATAGTTTTTCTGTAAGCAGAAAAAATGGTCACTGGATAATGATAGGTAGATTAAATTCTATAATTGAAGGATATGAGGATAGATACTTAGATTATAATATTAATATATTGCCTACTACAAAGCTGGTAGGGACAGATAAATTATTTATATCATGGAATAAGGTTAAGGAAGTGCTTCCAGAGGTTGTAGATATTTATACATCCCCAACTCAGGACATAGCTATAGCTCTTACAGTAGACGAGCTAATTCTATATAGAATAAATAGAGGCGAAATAGTAGATATACCTTTATCTACTTTAAAGTTAAAACCCACAGAGAAGGTTGTGATGGCACAGTGGGCTACAGGAAGTCAGATGGATAAATGGGACGAAATAGTAAAAGACCTTGGGGAGAAAATAGAGGATTAATAAATTGCCATTTAACTCTCATTAAAAATAGCAATAATTTATTAATATATGTTATAATCTAAATGACTATTTTTTAGGGAGATTAAACATGGAACATTTATTTATAATTAATCCTGAGGCTGGAAAAGGAAGGTCTCTAGAATATATAGAAAAAATAAAGAACTATTTTAAGAAAGTGGATGAACCGTATTATATTGAGGTAACTAAGTACCCAGGTCATGCAACAGAGCTGGTTAAGAGCTATACAGCACTTAAAGATTATAGAGTGTATGCTGTAGGTGGAGATGGTACTCTTAATGAGGTGTTAAATGGTATTGTAGGTACAGGAAGTGTTTTGGCAGTAATACCCTGTGGTAGTGGTAACGACTTTGTTAAGAGTATCATAGGTGAAGAGCCTATAGAAGATATATTTGTCAGTACTTTGAGAGGTAAAGAAAAGTACATAGATCTAGGAAGGGTCAATGATAGATATTTTATCAATATATCCTCTGTTGGTTTTGATTCTGAGGTGGTTTACTCTGCTAATACAGTTAAGAAGTTAAAGTACATTACAGGATCAACAGCATATATTTTAGGTATACTTATAACTCTTTTTAAATTTAAGTTTATAAAAACTACCATAACAATAGATGGAGTTAGCTTTAATAAAGAAATATTATTGGCTGCTATAGCAAACGGAAGATGCTATGGTGGAGGAGTTAAGATATCGCCAAAATCGGATATCAGTGATGGGGTTTTTGATTTATGTGTTGTTGAGAAAGTGTCCAAGCTAAAGATATTTTTTCTTTTTCCAAAGGCTATTAAAGGAACACATGAAAATATAAAACAGGTGAGTTTTTATTCAGGAAGAAATATTTCAATAGTTAGCAGTAAAGAGTTCGTATTAAATATCGATGGTGAGCTCTTAAAGGAAAAAGAGGTGAATTGTCAGCTCATTAGAAATGGGATTAAGGTAGTATTCCCAGAAAGAGCTGAATTATCTAGGAGAGAGAATAGTATTACTGAAGTAGCAGCTAATTTATAAAATAAAAAAGGACAAGGAGTCTATTAAAGAGTATCAACCTTGTGGAAACTCTTTAATAGATTTTTTTTGTCCTTTTAAACACTATTTTTTTATTATTACTATCAGTCCCATAACTATAAGTATTATTGGAAGTACTAGTTCCATAGATAACCAGGGAAGAACGCCCTTAAGATAAATAGATAGAAATCTTATTGCAAAGGTTATAAGAAAGAAAAGTCCTAATATCAATAGGGTTCTATCTTTTCTATATAGAAAATAGTATTGCAAAAAGCCTACAGCTAAGGAAAGAGAATAAAAGGCCCAGGAATATTCGCTGAATCTATTATTTGAAATATGCTGTACCAGAAAGAATACTCCTAAAACCATAAGAATACCACCAGGAATAAGACTGCCCCCATTGCTTCTTTCCCTATAGAATTTAACTTCTAGGCTTATTCCTATGGAAAATAAAAGTATTGGCCAAAGGAATGAAAAGCTTAATATACTAATATCTGCAATAATATTTATCAGGTAAAGGGCACCTACAAGTATAAGAATAATTCCTATGAAAAGGTTATTTTTTCTCATAATATACCTCCTTGAAGTTTTTTCTATAAAAACTTCAGTAATTTTTACGATAATTACATTAGAACAATATAAAAAAAGGATATATATTTATAATAGCATTTTTTTTTGATAAATTATATAGGCTGTAAAGACTATTGCAACAGGAAGTGAGGCTTAGTACATGAGTAAAACAATAATACTGTATAGAGATAGTAAAGAAATAAATCGTTATTTAGAGCTACTAAATAAAAACGGCGTGATAATCAGGGAAGATGATTTTGTTAATATTGATATTTCAATAAAAGGTATAGAGGAAATTAAGCCAGAAAAAATATTGATTCCAATAAGTGAAATAAGTTCTGATAAAATCAGTTTAATTGAAGAGATATTATCAATACCTGCTTTAGATAAACCAGAAGTATATGCTATTACTGAGATAGAAGAAGGGAGCTTTAAGGGCTTCGTAGTTAGTGAAACCTTTAATAAGCAGCTTCCAAAGCCTGAAAGGTATGAGCTTTATCCTCCTCAAAGGGAATTACACTTAACAAGACTTCCAGTGAATAAAGATGGTATTGTATATTTTATTGATAATAGCATAATATTGTATATGACAACTCAAGGTAAAGAGACTCATATATATACTGAAGACAAAATATTTACCTCTGAAGATAGCCTAAAGGTAATGGAGAGTAGATTACGTAATTCTGGTTTCATGAAGTGTCATAGAAGCTATATAGTAAATTTGAATAGGATTGACAAAATAACCTATTGGAATAATGGAGTTCATTTTCTATCCTTTAAGGAGATTAGTGAAAGAGTACCGGTGAGCAGGAAATATTACAAGGAGTTAAAGCAAGCATTGCAGATATAAAAGTATGGTTAGCAAAATTTGAGGCTCTATCCCTCTAAAGTGCTAACCAGAAAAAATATAGCATGTAAAGGTTTTTAATAGTAGAATGTATTTATGAAGGTATTATTTCTTAGGAGGATTATAAAGTGAATAACCAAAAAATTCATTCAGGGATGAAAATCAAACTAAAAGAAGGATATCCCAAGTATCCTGCATTTATTGAAGGAATAAGAAGAGCACCAGACCGAGGCTTTACTCTAAATAAAACTCAGGCGGAGCTGGCCTTAAAGAATGCTTTAAGATATATTCCTGAGGAATATCATGAAGCTTTGGCTCCAGAATTTATGGAGGAGCTTACCACAAGAGGAAGAATATATGGCTATAGATTTAGACCAGAAGGGAGAATATACGGAAAGCCAATAGATGAATATAAGGGGAATTGCATAGAAGGAAAGGCTTTTCAAGTAATGATAGATAATAATTTAGATTTTGAAACAGCCTTATATCCCTATGAGCTTGTTACCTATGGAGAAACGGGACAAGTATGCCAGAATTGGATGCAGTACAGGCTTATAATGGAGTATCTGGAGGAATTAACTGATGAGCAGACCTTAGTGATAGAATCTGGTCATCCTTTAGGACTGTTTAAATCTAGGCCAGAAGCACCTAGAGTAATTATAACCAACGCCTTAATGATAGGAGAGTATGATAACCTAGAGGACTGGCATTATGCCATGCAGCTTGGTGTAGCTAATTATGGACAAATGACTGCTGGAGGGTGGATGTATATTGGTCCTCAGGGAATAGTTCATGGAACCTTTAATACATTGTTAAATGCCGGAAGATTAAAGCTTAACATTGAAGACACGGAGGATCTTAAGGGAGTTTTATTTGTGAGCTCTGGTCTAGGAGGTATGAGCGGAGCTCAGCCTAAGGCTATAGAGATCGCCGGAGGTGTTGGGATTATTGCTGAGGTTGATTATTCCAGAATTCTAACTAGATATAATCAAGGATGGGTAAAATATATTACCTCTGATTTAAAAGAGGTATTCGATCTTGCTGACATTAATATTAAGAATAAAGAAGCTGCCTCAATTGCCTATCATGGAAATATAGTTGACCTACTTCAGTATGCAGTAGATAATAATATTTCAATACCTCTCCTATCGGATCAAACCTCCTGTCACGCTGTTTATGAAGGTGGCTATTGCCCTCAGGGAATTACCTTTCTAGAGAGAACTGAGCTATTAAAGAAAGATAGAGAAGAATTTAAGAGGCTTGTGGATAAAACTTTAGGAAAGCATTTCAACCTAATAAAAGCTCTGGTAGATAGGGGAACTTATTTCTTTGATTATGGAAACTCCTTTATGAAGGCAGTATATGATGCTGGTTTTAAGGGGATTTCAGTAAATCCGGAAACAGATAAGGAAGGCTTTATCTTTCCCTCCTATGTAGAGGATATTATGGGGCCTGAGCTCTTTGATTATGGATACGGTCCTTTCCGATGGGTATGTCTAAGTGGTAATGAGGAGGATCTTCGTAAAACAGATCGGGCTGCCATGGAATGTATTGACCCTAATAGAAGAGGTCAGGACAGAGACAATTATGTATGGATAAGGGATGCGGAAAAGAATCAACTAGTTGTTGGAACCAAAGCGAGAATACTCTATCAGGATGCCTTTGGAAGAATGAATATAGCATTGAAGTTTAATGATATGGTTAGAAAGGGTGAGGTAGGTCCTATTATGCTGGGTAGAGACCATCATGATGTAAGTGGAACGGACTCACCTTTTAGAGAAACCTCTAATATTAAAGACGGAAGCAACATTATGGCTGATATGTCAGTTCAGTGTTTCGCTGGAAATGCTGCTAGAGGAATGAGCCTTATAGCCCTTCATAATGGTGGGGGGGTAGGTATAGGTAAGGCTATAAATGGTGGCTTTGGTCTGGTTCTAGATGGGAGCTCTAAGGTGGACGAAACAATAAAAAGCGCTATCCTTTGGGATGTTATGGGCGGAGTAGCAAGAAGAGCCTGGGCTCGAAATAAAAATTCAATAGAAACGGTGATGGAATACAATTCATTAAGGGAAGGAACAGACCATATTACACTTCCTTATATTGTGAAGGATGATATTATAAAAAATGCAGTGGATAAATATTTAGGATAAGGTGAGGTGCAGTTATGATAGGAAATAAGATTGTTCAGTGCGTTCCAAATTTTAGTGAAGGAAGAAATACAGAGAAAATCGAAAGGATAATGGATACCTTACGAGGTAAGGAAGGAGTTAAGCTCCTGGATTACTCTTCCGATAAGGACCATAATAGAACGGTAGTTACCCTTGTAGGAGAGCCTTCAGCTTTGAAAGAGACAATATTATCCTTCATGGCCGTGGCTATAGAGACCATTGATTTAAGAGAACATACAGGGCAGCATCCAAGGATGGGGGCAGTGGATGTGATTCCATTTATCCCTATAAAAAACGTTACCATGGATGAGGCTATACTTCTTTCTCAAGAGGTAGCAGAAGAGGCAGCAGCAAGATTTAATCTCCCTATATTTCTTTATGAGAAATCTGCTGTTAAGCCTTCTAGAGAAAATCTTGCGGTAATAAGAAAGGGAGAATTCGAGGGAATGGAGGACAAGCTTAAGCTGGAGGAGTGGAAGCCAGACTTTGGACCCTCTGCCCCTCATGAAACAGCTGGAGTTACAGCTATTGGCGCAAGAATGCCTTTAGTTGCCTTCAATGTTAATCTCGATACTTCAAATCTTCAGATAGCTGATGCTATAGCTAAAAAGGTTAGGCATATAGGAGGAGGTCTTAGATTCTGCAAGGCCATGGGAGTAACTCTTGAAGAGAGGAATATAACTCAGGTATCAATGAACATGACTGATTATACTAAAACTGCCTTATACAGGAGCTTTGAATTAATAAAAATTGAAGCAAGGCGCTATGGTGTATCAGTGGTGGGGAGTGAGATAGTGGGAATGCTTCCTATGCAGGCTCTCATTGATTGTGCAGAATACTATTTAGGTATAGAAAACTTTTCTAGTGACCAGATACTAGAAAATAAACTAATGGAGTAGCTTATGGTAGATAATATTATTATCAAAAATATTAAGGAGCTAGTTACCTGCAGTGGTTTTAAGGCAAAAAAAGGAAGAGAAATGCAGGAACTAAATATATTGAATGGTTATTCACTGCTTATTGAGGATGGCATAATAAAGGATATTAAGTCTTCCTGGAAGGATTTAGAGATCGGTAAGGGTGAGTATGAAATTATAGATGGAGAAGAGTTTTCCATCTTACCTGGGTTTGTAGATTCACATACTCATTTTATCTTCGCTGGCTATAGGGAAGAGGAGTTTTATGAGCGATTCAAGGGAACTCCTTACATGGAGATAATGAATCGTGGTGGTGGCATTGCTAATACTGTGGACAAAACCAGAGGAGCGGCTAAAGAAACTCTTTTAAACCTTGGGAGAGAAAGGATAAAAGAAATGCTTTCTATGGGGATAACTACCGTAGAAGGGAAGAGCGGCTATGGACTTGATCTAGACAGTGAGCTCTTGCAGCTTCAGGTAATGAAGGAGCTTCAGGAAGAGGGCAAGATAGACATAGCAGCAACCTTTTTAGGAGCCCATGCTTTCCCTAAGGACTTTCATGGAACTAAACTAGATTATATAAAATATATAATTAAGGAAGTGCTTCCCTTGGTAAGGGAAAAAGGACTAGCTGAGTTTTGCGATGTTTTTTGTGAGAAGAATGTATTTGAAATAGAGGAATCAAGATATCTTTTAGAGGCTGCTAAGAGTATGGGCTTCAAGCTGAAGCTCCATGCTGATGAGATTGCTTCCTTAGGAGGAACGGAGCTTGGCTGTGAGCTGGGAGCTGTGTCCTGCGATCACCTGCTTCAAGCTTCTGATCATGGGATTAAAGCTCTGGCTTCTTCAAAGACTATAGCAACTCTGCTTCCCTGTACGGCTTTTAGTTTAAAGGAAAGCTATGCCAGAGGAAGAAGGATGATAGATGAGGGCTGTGCAGTGGCTTTAGCTTCTGATTTAAATCCAGGGTCCTGTTTTACTCAAAGTATTCCCTTTCTTATAGCTCTGGCTTGCTACAACATGAACTTCACCCTGGAGGAGGCTATAACAGCTCTTACAATCAATGGAGCTGCGGCTTTAGGAAGAGAAAATAAGATAGGGAGCATAGATATAGGTAAACAAGCTGACTTAGTAATATTAAAATATCCAAGCTATAAATTTTTACTATATAATGTGGCAACTAATATTGTAGATAGAGTTATTAAGAAGGGAAAAGTTATATATCAAAGATAATAAATGTAATTTTAAATTAATTTAATTTTTCGTAACTTAGGTTACTGCGTTGATTATAGTTTTTTATTATAATTTACCTATAACCTATTTTTTTTTGGGGTGATTATATGATAAGAAGGATTGTAAAAATAAATAAGGAGCTTTGCACTGGCTGTGGTCTTTGCTTAAAGGCCTGTCATGAAGCAGCAATTGTATTAAGAGATGGTAAAGCAGAGCTTTTAAATGATATCTATTGTGATGGCTTAGGAGATTGTTTAAAGGGGTGTCCAGAGGGAGCTATTGAAATAATTGAAAGGGAAGCAGAGGAATATGATGTTATGGCTGTAGAAAAGAGAGTTAATACTTTAAATAAGGGTAGAGGACTTAGTATTAACCAGGGCTGTAAAAGCATAGTAAATAATTCTTTAGGTAAAAGGAAGGAATCAGAGCTTATGCAGTGGCCAGTACAGTTACAGCTTATTAATCCTAAGGCTGAGTATCTACAGGGAAGTGAGCTTTTGATTGCCGCTCAATGCAGTGCTTTTAGCCACAAAAATTTTCATGATAGTTTTATGAAAGATAAAATAACTATAATTGCTTGCCCCAAGCTATTTGATAGAGAAGATAATATTGAGAGGTTGAAAGCAATATTTCAGAAAAATAGTATTAAGAGCATAGGAATTGTTAAAATGGAGGTTCCCTGCTGTAACGGACTGACCTCAATGGTACAGGAGGCTTTAAAAATGTCACCAGAAGCAATCAGCTACAGTGAAGTAACCTTAAGGATTAATGGAGAGGTTATTTAATCTTATTTATTTCTAGCATTTTTAAAATGTTCATCATTGGTGAGAGTAAAATGTGGTAGAATGTTATTGTATTAGCAGTTATACTACATTTGGGGGGATTTACTTGAAATTATATGATGTCATAATAATTGGCGGTGGTCTTTCGGGAATGACAGCAGCTTTAGCGGCTAGGAAAAGAGGCGTTAATAGTATACTTATTCTTGAAAGAGAAGATTACCTGGGCGGTATATTAGTTCAATGTATACATTATGGTTTTAAAGATGGTGATAGCTTAGAGGAGCTAACAGGTCCAGAATTTGCTCAAAGCTATGTAGATAAGCTTGACTGTAATAATATTGATTATAAAATAAATACCATGGTGCTAGATTTAAATGATAATAAGGTTGTAACTGCTGTGAACCCTGAAGAGGGTATTGTAGAATATAAAGGTAAGGCCATAATATTAGCTACTGGCTGTAGAGAAAAATACAATGGAAATATCAATGTTCCAATGAATAAATATGCTGGTATTTATACTGTAGGTTCTGCTCACAAATTTATTAATTTCCAAGGATATCTTCCCGGTAAGAATGTAGTTATTTTAGGCTCTAGCGATATTGCGTTAATTGTTGCTAGAAGACTAATAATTGAAGGAGCTAATATAAAGGCAATTATTGAAAGGCTGCCTTACGTTAATTCTCATAGAAATAATATATTAGAGAACATAAAAGATTTCAATCTTGAAGTAAAGCTAGGTTATTCCATCTCAGAGGTTTTTGGATCAGAAAGAATTACTGGAATAAAGATAGCCGCTATAGATGAAAATGGAAGATTTATAGAAGATACAGAAGAAAATATAGAATGTGATTGCCTTCTTCTATCTGTAGGGTGGATGCCTGAAAACGACATTCCTGAAAGAGTTGGAATAAAGCTTTCCCAAGTCACCGGAGGACCAGAGGTTAACGACACCTTTGAAACAAGCATTCCGGGGATATTTGCCTGTGGAAACTTGATTCATACCTATAGCTGGGCTGAGAATGTGGTAAAAGAAGGCTATGAGGCTGGAAACAGTGCTTCAAATTTTTTAGAAGTCTATATAAATAGAAAAGTGTAGCTTGTGCTACACTTTTAGTATTTCTTTGATCTTTGAGGCTATGAAGATATTGCCCCTGCTGCTTAGATGTATACCATCAATATATAGATCCTTATAGGAAGAAAAAATACCGCTATTAACAAGGTTTCGTAAGGAATTATAAAGATTTAAAAAGGTAATTTTATTATCTAAGGAATATTTATAAAGTTTCTCTATTAGGATTTCGATATTTTTATTAATATCTCTGTATATATCTGATGAGTCCCAGTTTTCTTTAGCAATATCATCAGCAATTCCTGGAGGAGATAACAATATAGGTTTAATATTATGGTTTAAAAGCTCCGAGGCAAGGAAGGTTAGATTTTCATAAACAATATCTACAGGCCTTCCTAATAATAGGTCATTGGTACCGATTAATATGATTACACTTTGAGGCATTAATAGCAGTACATCTCTATCTGAACGGGACAAAAGTCCAGTTGTAGTATCTCCTGGAATTCCTTTATTGATTATTTTCCAATCCTTTGATAATGAATAATCCCTCTGTAGAAGCTCACACCAGCCTTCCCCTTTTCTAAGACCATAGCCTGAAACTAGACTATCTCCAAAGCATATTAATGTATTCATAGACTAAAATAGCTTTTTAAAGCAATCCTTGCAAATTAGCATTTTTCCCTTATCTGCAGAAATTCCTTCTTCTACTGCCTTTCCGCAGATATCACAGGATTTTGTAGTGGTTTCTTTGGAAGAGAGCTTTTCTTTAATCTTCACAGAGGGAGTTCTTTTGTTGCTGGGGGGGAGATATTCAATTTTCTTTTCCTGTATGCTTCTTTTATCAATGGAATAATTCATAAAATAAGTGCTTTCTCCATATAGCTCTAATTCAAATCTAGGATTTTCTTTATCATAAAATTCTTCGATAATTAGCCTTCTTATCTGTGCATCATTGATTATTATACCGCTTTTTTCAATACCGTCCATAATACTTTTAGTTATATTATTGGTATCTGGATGTCTCTTTTCGCTTTTATAGTATACCTTTAATACTGCAATTAATGCCTCTGATAATACTACATTAGGATTCTGAAGCCTTGCTTCGTATGCAATGGTCTCCTCGTAATGGGCATATCTATCATGATACTTACCAGAATTATAAGGTAGTATTGCTCTTCCTTGACTATTAAAAAGTTTGAAATTTGACTTTGAAAGGGGGGACCCTTGTACTATAACCTTTGCATAACTAGATGACATAACCTATCTCCCTTATAGAAATATATGTTCGCATAAATTATAACATTGATAATTATTAAAAACAACTTACCAATGCTAAAACTATTAATTCACATTGAATATGGTATATCAATAAAGTATAATACTATATGGTAAGGTAAAAGAAATAGTGAGGGGATAAAATGACTAAAGATATAAAAATTTTAGCTATAGAATCTAGCTGTGATGAAACTTCAGCGGCGGTTGTTGTAAATGGAAGAGAAGTTCTCTCTAATGTTATTTCATCTCAGATTGATATACATAAAAAATTCGGTGGCGTTGTGCCTGAGGTTGCATCTAGGAAGCACATTGAGGTTATAAATGAAGTAGTTCTTGAGGCTCTGACCTCTTCAGGAACCGACCTTAAGGATATTGATGCCATTGGTGTAACCTATGGGCCTGGACTTGTAGGAGCTCTCCTGGTTGGACTTCAATATGCAAAGGGCCTGGCTTTTTCTATAAATAAGCCTTTAATTGGTGTAAATCATATAGAAGGGCATATCAGTGCAAATTATATTCAATATAAGGAGCTAAAGCCTCCCTTTATTTCATTAGTAGTGTCTGGAGGACATACATTTATAGTTCATGTAAAAGATTATGGAGACTATGAAGTTATAGGTGAAACTAGGGATGATGCAGCAGGAGAAGCTTATGATAAAGTTGCTAGAGCACTAGGACTATCTTATCCTGGTGGTCCCGCTATAGATAAGCTTTCAAAACATGGCAATGAAAATGCCATTAAATTTCCAAGAGCACATTTTCATGAAGAAACCATGGATTTTTCTTTCAGTGGTGTTAAGTCCGCTGTTTTAAATTATTTAAACAAATGTAGAATGACTGAAGAAAAAATAAATGTAGCAGATATAGCTGCTTCTTTTCAGAAGGCTGTTGTTGATGTTTTATGTGATAATGTATTTACAACCTGCAAAAGCCTTGGAGCTGATAAAATTGCAGTAGCTGGGGGTGTTGCATCAAATAGTGCTCTCAGAAGTAAGCTTCAGATAGAAGGCAGCAAAAACAATATCGATATATTAATTCCAGATCCGGTTTTATGCACTGATAATGCAGCAATGATAGGAAGTGCTGCTTACTTCCAATATATTAAAGGAGACTTTGCTCCTTTAAGCCTTAATGCAAGACCAAATTTAAAGCTAGGACAAAAATAAAATAAAATAAAAGGTGAGTGTTGGTGAAATTAATTAATCATTCAAATTCTATCTACAAAGTTAATCGAAAAAGAATATTGAAGCCGAGAATGATAATAAAAAGTATTATAGCTATGATATTAGTGTTTCTTTTCATTGGGGTTATATATGAGAATGTCAGCTATTCTAAGGACATTGAAGCTTTAAAAACCTCATCTAGGTTTACTACTATAAATGGCAAAGAAATTCATTATAGCTATAAGAGCGGCGGTGACTATACATTGGTCATGGAGTCCGATACAGGATATACCATGTACGAGTGGCAAAAGGTAATTGATACAATGCCATCAAATATTAAGGTTAATACCTTTATATATGATAGAGCAGGCTTTGGTGAGAGCGAAAAGGGAGAATATGAAAATCCTGAAGCTCAGGCCAGGAAGCTTCACCTTATGTTTCGTAAGCTTAACTTAGAGGCTCCCTACATTCTGGTGGGGGATGGCTATGGGAGCCTAGTAATGACCACATTTGCTCAGCTATATCCAGAGGAAGTGGCAGGTATGGTACTTATAAATCCTATTAATGAGAAATATCTTAATAGTAGTGAATTTGTAAAAGCGATAAAGGATGGGAGTATATCTAGAAATATGCAGAAGGTAGGCTCCTATATAGGTCTAAACAGAGTTATGGACAAGCTTGGTCTTATAAGTTACCCTAAGGGGCTGATTGAGAATCTTGAGGATATTTATGCTGAGGATATCATAGCACATAGATTTTCTAAGGATTATAATACTGCAGTGGTGAATGAGATGGATGTACTGTTAAAGGGAGATAGCTCTTCACAAAGTGAAGGTATGCTTGGAGATGCTCCTTTAGCTATTGTTGTAAATAAGGATAAGCATGATTCTGGTCAGCTGGAGTTGAAAGCATTAACAAAAAGAGATGATGTGATGATTGATATGGTAGAAGTGAAGGGTGATGTAATTCCTTTAGAAAACCCTAAATCCATCCATGATGCAATTCAAAGAATAACTAAAATTATAAATGATAAAAACTAGCTTTAATAGCTAGTTTTTTATTTTGACACATAAAGTCTACAATAATACTATATTATGTATTTAAAGGGTTTTTTTATCTAAAGGAGGATTCCCAATATGGATAAATACGATATTAATGAATCTAAGGATTATAAAGAGCAGGATGATTATATTAATTACAATTTGTATAGAAATAGCTTTTACGAGGAAAAGCCTCAAGAAAAGAAAAAAAGAAGGATATTTCCTTACATTGCGATAGCTTTGTTATTTTCTTTATTAGGTGGAGGTATAGGGAGCTATATAGTTTTAAATTATTCTGTTGATTTCGGAAGCAATGAAGCTTCACCACAGGGAATGTATTTGTCATATCCAACCTTCAAGGGTGATAACGAAGGGTTATCAGTTACGGAGACAGTGAGGAAGGTTGCTCCTGCAGTAGTGGGGGTGACTACAAAGAGTGTAATAGATTATGGTTATTCTGAGGATTACCAGGAGGGGATTGGAACAGGATTTATAATTGATGAAGAAGGGTATATTCTAACTAATTATCATGTTATACAAAATGCCTCTGAGGTCAATGTGATATTTTTTAGCGGAGAGGATGCTGAAGCAAAAATTGTCAATTATGATGAAAATCAGGATCTAGCTCTGTTAAAGCTCCTTAATCCTGTAGAGGTGCCTGGTGTCGTAGAATTAGGTGATTCTTCTCAGCTTCAGGTAGGTGAAGAGGTGATAGCTATAGGGAATCCTTTAGGTATTGAATTTTTAGGTACAGTAACTACTGGTGTAATTAGTGCATTAGGAAGAGAAATATCAATACAAGGAAGAAGCATAGAATATCTTCAGACCGATGCTGCAATCAATCCTGGAAATAGCGGTGGTCCTTTAGTTAATTCAAGAGGGCAGGTTATAGGCATAAATACGGCTAAGATAAGGATGGAGGGAGTAGAGGGAATAGGTTTTTCTATACCAATTAATAATGCGAAAGGAAGATTAGAAGCATTGACCAAGCCTCAGCTATTATTAGGAATATCTGCACAGGATATAAACGATGATATTGCTGCAAGAAGAAATCTGCCTGAGGGTGAATATGTTCTAGTTGTTGAGGTTATAAAAAATTCCCCAGCTGAAGAGGCAGGTCTTCTTCCTGGTGATAGGATAATAAGCTTTGATGGAAGCAAAATTAAAACCGTACAAGATATAAATAATCTTAAGGACAAGTATAGTTCAGGAGATAAGGTCATATTAACTATTATTAGAGATAATAAAGAACAGACCCTTGAGGTTGTTTTAAAGGAAAAATAAAAAATAATGATCACTGGAGACTTGTAAAGAGAAAAGCATAGAGAAAGCCACTAATGGACAACCTCTATGCTTTTGTTTGTAATCTATTCATTTTGTATAGTTTATTTATGATAGCTCTTCCCAGAGAATGTAGAGATTCTCAAGGTCTTTTTCAAGGGAAATAATTTTTTGCTTAGTTTCTTGGGCTCTTAAAGGATTAGAATAAACCTCTTCTTTACATAAAAGCTCATTGAGAGCTTCTATTTCTTCTTCTACATTTAAGATATCTAGCTCCACCTGTTTAATCTTTTCAGCATGTGCTTTTGCTTCCTTCTCAAGCTCTCTTTTTTTCCTTTTTTCTTCCTGAAGCTGAGTTTTAGTTTTGGTAATATCCGTATCCTCAATACCTTCGTATCTATTAGGATTTTTTTTCTTTTCTATATAGTAGCTATAATTACCTAGATACTCCTTTATTCCATCTTCCTGAAGCTCATATATACAGTTAATAACCTTATTCAAAAAATATCTGTCGTGGGAGATTACCAAGAGGGTTCCGTTATAGCTTAGTATTGCATCCTCTAAAGCCTCTCTTGACATTATATCTAAATGATTAGTAGGCTCATCCAGGAGAAGAAAATTAGACTTAGATAGCATTAGCTTTAAAAGATTTATCCTGCATTTCTCGCCACCACTTAATAAGTGAATCTGTTTAAATACTGAATCTCCAGTAAAAAGGAAGGCTGCTAGGGCATTTCTAATCTCTGTTGTGGTGAGCTTTGGGAATGCATCCCATATCTCATTAATTATTTCTTTGCTCTCATCTAAATCTGATTGCTCCTGGTCATAATAACCAAGGTTTACATTACGTCCGAGGCTCACAGAACCTTTATCGGCTTCAACTCTGCCCATGATAATCTTGAACAAGGTAGTTTTACCTCTGCCATTTTCTCCTATAAGGGCAATTTTGTTACCCTTTTTTATATCCATAGCTACATCCTTAAATAACAGCTTGTCACCATAAGATTTCTCCAGACCTTCAGCGGATAATACATCATTACCGCTGGGAATTGCAGCATTGAACTGAATCCTTGTACCTTTAGGATTCTTGTCTGGTGCAGAAAGCCTTTCCATGCGGTTTAATGCTTTTTCTCTGCTTTCTGCTGCACGGATGCTCTTTTCTCTATTGAAGGATCTAAATCTTTCGATGATTTCCTCCTGCCTTTTAATTTCTTGCTGCTGAAGATTGTAGGCCTTTTGCTGTGCTTCTAGATTCAATTTTCGAAGCTCTATGTATTTTGTGTAATTAGCATTGTAGGTATTCACATGACCATTGATAAGCTCAAAGGTCTTATTGGTTATGCTGTCTAAAAAGAACCTATCATGAGAAATAACCAAGACGGTACCTTTATACACTTTGAGATAATCCTCCAACCATTCAATAGCATTTAAGTCTAGGTGATTGGTGGGCTCATCTAAGAGTAAAATGTCTGGTTTTCTTAAGAGAAGTTTGCATAGGGCAGCTCTTGTTTTTTGACCACCGCTTAAGGTTTTTATTGGGGAATCATATTCCTTTTCCTCAAAGCCTAGCCCCTTCAATATTCTATATATTTCTCCTCTAAAGGTATAGCCACCTCTGTGGTCATATAACTCCTGCTTTAGTGTATAGTCCTTTATAAGCTTTTCATGAAAAGCTTTATTTTTTTCTTGATATGGAAGAGCCATCTGCTCCTCTAGAGAATTAAGCTTTTCTTCTAGAGAAATTAAATCCTCGAAAACCTCCAGCATTTCTTCCTTCAGAGTATTATCACTATCTAGATCAAGCTTTTGTGATAGATAACCCAGGGTATGATTTTTATCTATAAATATTTCACCACTATCATTTGATAGCTCTTTTATTAGTATTCTAAAGAGAGTACTTTTTCCTTCTCCATTAGCTCCAATCAATCCAACCTTATCGCCTTCATTAATATTAAAGGTTACATCTTTTAATATTTCATCTATTCCATAGCTCTTAGTTACATTTTTACAGCTTAATACTATCATCTCTTCACCGACCTTTCCCAAAGAAGAAGATTAAACCTATATAAATTGCAATATTATTATACTATAGCTTTAAAAAAATTTATAGCAGTTTTCCATCTAACTAAAATAAAGAAAATAATAAGACTCCACCAAAGCAGCTTTATTTATTGCTGATTAGTGAGAGTCTTATGGATAGCTATCTTATGTAAGATAGCCCATCTAAAGCCTGTACAATTTGTTTTTCCGGATTTCCTGAATTTAGACCCGTAACGTAGGTTGTATAAAGTCTGTTAGGTTTTATTAAAAAATTTGGTGCCGTTAAAACTACTTTATCGGTTCCAGCAGCCTTTAACATAATTGTATAATTCCCTGGA
>JAEXSY010000044.1 GCA_023440105.1 Bacillota bacterium | reverse complement strand
GTTCCAGGCCACTCCCTCCAGCTCCTGCTGCCATTTGTTAAGTATAGCTCTGACTCCCTTCATAGGAGGCTTTACATCAGTCCATTTACCGATGGCACCGGAATCTGGAGCTACATATTCCACATGCTCAAATTGGAAAACCATATTCAGCTCACTGCCATCAAGATGGGCATATTTCTTTGCTTCGTCGATGGTAACTCCTGCTGTTTCTCCTACGGTCATGATATCATATTTTGAGAGAACCTCTTTATTCATCTCCTGCAAGAACTCATGAACCCTGGGACCATTGAAGACATAAGGACCGAAGTCTCCATAAATCCCCTTAGTCACTTCTCCATCAGGATAACCAGGTACCTTGGAGATCATACTGATAACATCCATTCTGAAGCCATCTATTCCCTTATCACACCACCAGGACATCATGTCATAGACTTCCTGACGGACCTTTTCATTTTCCCAATTAAGATCTGGTTGATATTTGGTAAAACAGCCTAGATAATACATATCTGTCTCTTCATCATAGGTCCAGGCAGAGCCTCCAAACCATGCTCCCCAATTGTTAGGAGCCTTTCCATCCTTACCTTCCCTCCAGATGTAGAAATCTCTATAAGGATTGTCCTTACTCTTTCTGCTTTCTATAAACCAGTCATGGTTATCTGAGGTATGGTTAACTACAAGATCCATTACAAGCTTTAGTCCCAGCTCATGAGCCCTGGCAAGCATCCTGTCAAAGTCCTCCATGGTGCCGAACTCCTCCATAATGCTCTGATAGTCAGCTATATCATAGCCATTATCCCTGTTGGGAGATTCATAAACAGGAGACAGCCATATAACATCCACCCCCAGCTCTTTAAGATAGGGAAGGTGTTCTGTGATACCATTGATATCACCTACACCATCTCCATTGCTATCAGCAAAGCTCCTTGGGTATATTTGATAAACTACACTTTCCTTCCACCACTTTTTCATTAATTCTCACCCTTTCTTTTTTACTTCAATAAGTCATAACTCATAACTCATGTGCCTGTCACCATCATTTATGCTTAAATAAGTCAAAACTCATGTGCCAGTCACCACCCCTTCTTTATCCACATGAACATTAAGCTTCTCTCCCTTCCACACTAGTGGAAAGGATAAGCTTTCCCAACTGGCAGGGAGCTTAGGGTTTATACTTAAGGTATTGTCTATTATCCTAACTCCGCCAAAGCCCATGACCACACTCTGCCAGATGCCTCCTATGGAGGCACTGTGGACCCCTTCGTCGGAGCTCTTCATGTAAGGTCCTAAATCTATGGTTGCTGAACCCTTGTACAAGCTATACGCTTCCTGTAATAGGTCTAAATCAGCGGCCATTATAGAATGAACACATTTGCTTAGTGAGGAATCATGGAGGGTATAGGCTTCATAGTATTTATAGTTTTTCAGCTTGCTTTCTTTTGAGAAATGCTCTCCCAGAAGATACATGAGCATAACCAAATCTCCCTGCTTGGACACTTTATATTCATTGAGCTGCTCTGGATTGTAGTCGAGATATATCCCTAAGACCTCATCACTTTCTTTATACTTTCTTAGATCCAGCTCCTTTAAACTAAGGAATTGATCATTTTGAGGTATTATACCTTCTTCATTTTCCTGAGGGAGATAAAGCTTATCCACAACGGTACTAACCTTTTTTTCTATATACTGCAAGTCTAATTTTTCATTTAATTTATCATAAAGCCCACTATCATTTTCCTTAAGCTCCTTCATAACCTCCAGAGCCAGCTTCATATTAAAATGAGCCATATAATTGGTGAAGGCGTTGTTATCTACATGCTCCTTATATTCATCGGGACCTATAACATCATTAATTTCATAACGGTCAAGAGCTTCATTATATTCTAATCGACTGGACCAGAATAAGGCTGTATCAAAGAGCATCTCATAGCCATAATCCTCCATAAAAGTCTTATCTCCTGTGGCTATATAGTACTGCCATAGTCCATAGGCAATGTCTGCTGTTATGTGATGCTCCAGCTTACCCGTTAGGACATCTATAGGTGTTCCCTTTACCACATCGATGCCGGAGGTTAAAGGGGTTACTTCTCCATCATCAATCCAGGCACTTTCCCAGGGGTACATGGCACCTTCATAGCCATATTCCTTGGCCTTTTGCCTTGCGCCATAAAGATTCTTATATCTATATTCTAAGAGGTTTCTAGCAGCCTCCGGCATAGTAAAGGTGTAAAAAGGCAGTATGAAAATCTCTGTATCCCAGAAGGAATGTCCTTTGTACCCTTCTCCTGAGAGAGCCTTGGCCCCTATACCTACTCTATTGTCCTTTTTATTTGCCATGATATTTAAGTGATATAGGGCAAACCTTATACTGAGCTGGTCAAAGGGATCACTGCTGTTAATCCTTATATCCACCTGATTCCAATATGCCTCCCAGGCTTTGTTATTCTCTGAAAGGAGTGTCTTATAGCCCTTGACTTCCATGGCCTTCAATAAAGACAGGCCATCCCTTTTTACCTTATCTAAGGCTTCTCCTAAAGGCTTGCCAATATATTCTATATCCCTGGTAGTATACACACAGGAAAGCTTCTCAAATTTCAGCTTCTCTCCCTTTTTAACCTTAACACTGTGCTTAAAGGAAACCCCTCTTCTTTTCATAACCGGTTCAACAGCTGTATCATCACTGGTTATTTGGTGAGTAGAAAATACACCTATATAGAGCTTTCCCTCTGATGCTTCAGCGGTGTATTCTAAGTATTTATTCTCATGGATACGTCTAGTACCACCCTTAAAATGAGAAGCACCGCTGTTTGTGACCTCTCCATTTATTCCACTGATAATGGTAAGGCCTATATCATCGTTCATTGGAGTCACCTCTACAACTGCTCCAATTATATGCTCACTGCTTAAAGACACAAACCTTCTAAATTTCACCTCTACAGAATCTCCCTTAGGGCTAGTCCACAAAACCTTCCGCACCACTTCTCCAGTTCTTAGATTTAATCTTCTGCTGTAGCCTTCTATTTTCCCTGCTTCTAAATTAAACCTATGACCATTTATATATAGAGAAATTTCAGTGATATCCGGGAGGTTTGGAAGCTCTGTAACTTCATCCTCTGTAGCCTTGTTAAAGGTCCCTGAGACAAACATATTTCTTTTTTCTTTAGTGTATTTCTCTTCTAAAGCATTCCTTACCCCTAAATAACCATTCCCTTGAGTAAAAATCGCTTCGCATTTTCCTAAAAATTCAGGATTAAAAGCACTTTCCTCTATTATCCAATTTCTAAGCGTCCCACTGCCGCTGTTGTATTTTAATATATCCATTCCTGTCCTCCTAGATAGCAACATTTATTAAAGGCTTAAGTCTATTACCCTTTTATTCCCGAAGCCGCTACACTCTGTTGCACCTGCTCCTGGGCAAGGGTATATATAATTATTCCTGGAAGCACTACCACCGTAAGGGCTGCAAAGAGCTTTGTATAGTCGTAGGAAAAGGCTTCATTAAAGAACTGCAATGCTATGGGCAGAGTCCTGTTCCTGTCCGAGGAGGTAAGGAGGGCCGCATAGAAATATTCATTCCAGTTATTTAAGAACATGAGTATCCCTGCCGTGGAAAGACCGCTTTTGGCAAGGGGGATATTTATATTAAAGAAGGTTCTAAAAAAGCCTGCTCCCTCTATAGCTGCTGCTTCATCCAGGGATTTAGGAATTGACATAAAGGTATTCTTTAAGATAAACATGGAAAGTGCCATCCCTGCCGATACATATACCAGTGATAAGCCCCAGATATTATCATAAAGGTCAAGCCTTGTGATCAGAGAAAAAATAGGCTGAGCCTTTGACTGCGCTGGTACCAAAAGGGTTATGGTAAACAGTGCATAGAAGAGATTTTTTCCTGGGAAATTATACTTGGCTATTACATAGGCTCCCATAGAA
>JAEXSY010000040.1 GCA_023440105.1 Bacillota bacterium | reverse complement strand
ACTTTACCCTGTTAACATAGGTAAAAGGACCTGATACCTGGGCCGATGTGGGTGTCAGCTGTGGTTCACCAGCATAAGAGCCTGTTTTTGTATTAATATCTATGTCCGGATATATAGGTACGTCCTTTGAAGAATATTCATCCACTTCAATTCTCACTCTATTGAAGCCGGTACTATTCTTTATATTAATGTTTCTAGGATAGCTCAATATCTCTACGGGTATCTCATTAATCCCTTTCTGAAGAGAATAGGCACTTAAATCAGCTTCCAGCCTAAATTCATCCGCCTTAACATTATAAACATCAGTGGTAGGTCCCTCAATAGTCAAGGTAACGGATATGTCCTGCTCAGGAGACATAATTAGATTTTGATTTTCTATAAGTTTATCCTCATTGATAAATTTCACTTCAATATCGTCTATTTCACGAGTTATTGTAGGATTTTCCACGTTTGTGATATATAGCCAAAGTGCAAAAGCAAATACCACACAAAGTATCCTTACGATGATATCTTGCCTTTTTGTTGTGTCAGCCACATTTTCACCCTCTCTCCCAAGGTCTTTACTCTCTTCTTACTTCTATTCTGCATTATCTTAAGGAGCACATCCTTTAGCCTATCTCTATCATAATTTCTGGATAACCTGCCATTAGCAGCGAGAGAAATCGTTCCAGTTTCCTCAGAAACAATGATTATTAATGAATCAGAAGTCTCAGAAAGACCTATAGCTGCTCTATGCCTGGTTCCTAACTTTTTGTTAATTTCTGTACTACTGGTTAATGGAAGGACACAGCCTGACGCTATAATTCTATCATTCCTAATAATTGTTGCACCGTCATGAAGAGGAGTATTAACCACAAATATATTTTCTAAAAGAGCTGAGGAAACCACAGCATCTATTGCAATACCATTCATAATTATTTCACCAAGGCCTGTGGACTGTTCAATAGCAATAAGAGCACCGGTTTTTGTAAGAGATAGGTTTTCTACTGCATTTACAATTTCTGTTATAACCTTATCTCTAAGCTCGTCGTCTTCAATAGGATGGATATCATTAAAAGCACTTCTTCCGATGTGCTCCAGAGCTCTTCTTATTTCTGGCTGAAAAATAATTATAACAGATAGAACCCCTATGGTAATGGTTTTATTAAGTATTACATTTACAGTGGTAAGATTTAAGAAGCCGCTGATAGGAATTAGGACAACAATTAATAAAATACCCTTTAAGAGCTGAACTGCTCTAGTTTCCTTTAGCAGCATATAGCCCTTATAAAATATATAAGATACCACCGCTATGTCTAATATACTCCATATTGTAATATTTTTCACTATGTTAACAAATACATTAATAATATCCAAATCTCTCACCTCAGTCCTTTGTTACATTTTCAATTATACACTATATCTTTTATCCTTAGTACAGTAAAAGTAAATTTTAAATAATATTAAAATGTCTTTCTGAATATATATTATAAACAAATATATAGGAGGATAATTATGAGAGCAAAAGAAAATCAAAATAAAAGAGTTCAAGAGGATAATAATACTGAAAAAATCAATAAATCATCAGACAAAAATAGTAAGATTTACAGCTTCCTATTAATATCAGGAATAGCCTTATTTATTTCTATATTGATATTAGCTATTAATAAAAACACCATAAATCTAGACTTTTTACAAAAGAATAATGAAGTCTTACACAGCTATATAGATGATATACATACCCTAAACAACAACCTTTATAGTGCTGTGGACAAGGATACCTTCAATATTGAAAAGGCTTTAGAAATAATCCCCATAACTGTTGCAGGTCTCCATGAGATAAAGGAAAAGCTTAATTCTAATACCACTAGAGACGCTGCAAAGGAAGAGGAAATAAACACCTATGTTCAAAGCTTAGAAGCAGGAATAGATAACAATATAAAATTCTTAAACCAACTCTCCCTTTGTTTTGAAAATCCTAATGCGGAAGATCTATCAAAATCTTTTACTCAGCTTGCTGAGTACAAAAATGCTTTTGTAGAAAATTATTCTAAAGTCATAGTTAAGGACAAGGAAGGAATCAGTCTTGAAAAAGGGGAGGAATTTTTTTCCTTATCACTATCCTATCTTAACGAAATAATCAAGCTTAATAGAGAATCCAATATTTTAGTTTCTCAAAGAAATGATTTTTTACTCTCTATAGATAGTATCGTTTCAGATTTCAAAAGATTGAATGTCGATTACAGAGAATCCCTCCTGAGAGTCAGAAGAGATGGTGGAAGCTATGAAGGAATCATAACAGGAATTGACAAGGACAGCGAAGCTTTTGTAGAGCTTTATCATATGTTAAATAATGTAACTATACCTGAGGATAGTATGGAAGTTTTTGAAGATCTTGAGAGCTGTTTTTATAAATATAGCAGCTATATACAAAGCTTGAGAAAAGCAGTTTATGAAGAAAGCAAAAGAAAAGGAAAGTATAAAGACGAAGATATACAAAAACTCTATGAAAGCTCACAGAATAATTTTAATGAGCTTCAGACCTCTCTTAATACTTTTCTGCTCACATACTCTGCTTATAAAGACCAATAAGCCCTCCTTCTATGGAATTAATTAGCCATAATGAATGAAAAACTTAAAATAGGAGAATATATCTTATAGCAGTGCAATTAAAAGGAGGTTTTTTATGAAAAAACGGAATTATGCACTCATCCTCAAAGGAGTTATATTCGCTCTGACGCTGGGTTTTACACCTAAGGCTGAGGCTAAGATTCTTACAGGAGATTTCCCTAACACCCTTGAAATTGACTACTATTATCCTAGTGGAGAATATGCATCACTGGCCTCTACTAAAGAGAGCTCTCAGGATTCTGTAAAGCTATATCAGGAGATTAATGAAACAGTACAGGTTTTTTCCTGCTCCTCCTCCTCCCGCAAGGTCTATGTTTCTAATAATGACATAGAGCTCATGAGCAAGGTGGTATTCAGAGAAAGCAGAGGAGAACCCTATGAAGGTAAGGTAGCTGTAGCATCAGTTATATTAAATCGTGCACTGAACACAAAGTTTCCATCAACTATTGAAGGGGTAATAAATCAAAAAAATGCATTTTCCTGTGTACAAAACGGGCAGATATCCGCCACTCCCGATGAAAGCTGTTATCAAGCCGTAAGAGATGCACTACAGGGAATAGATCCTACCGGGGAGGCATTATTCTTCTATAATCCTAATACTTCTACCTCCTCATGGATGATAAACACCCCTAAGGAAGATCAAATCACAATTGGAAATCATGTATTTTTTAAAAAATAAAAATAGGAGAGATAATTTCTCTCCTATTTCTAATTTAAAGCATTATTTTAAAGCTTTTCTCTA
>JAEXSY010000529.1 GCA_023440105.1 Bacillota bacterium | reverse complement strand
GGTAATATACATACTCATTGTTATGTCTTGCAGAGCTTTGTGCCCACTTTGCTTCATTTCTTATCATTATTCTACTTAAGGCAAAGCTTATAACCGCCAGTATAATCGATACAACCATAAGAAACGGCTCGTATATAAGAAGAATTGATAATACACTAACCAATAGTATTGTTGAATGGATCAAAGTAGGGATTGCTCTAAACAATCTATCAACAGTACCTAAGGTTGATAATGGAAATAATGCCTCTTCTTTTTTTGAAATAAACTCAGAATCCTCTATTTGAGAAAATGGAGCCTCCATTATTTTTTTACTGATATCCTTTAGAAGCAGTTGATAAAACTTGGTTTCCATGAGAAAGCTATTTCGATTTAATAGTTTTTTTAATATTCTAATGGCCAAGAGCAATCCTAAAACACATAGAATATAGATAATTAATTGTTTATATTGAAAGTAAGGTATACACAAAAAACCAGGCTAGTATCATCAGAGAGATTCCAAGCTGTATCTTGAATAATACTACTATGGATACAAACAATACACCTAAGTTTCCAAACAGCTGAGCTATATTTGTATAAAAAGCTTGTATCCCATCAATAGAATTAACGGGACGTGTAATCCGCCAGACATTACTTTGGGTTTTGGGATTATCGTATTCTTCAAAGGGTATGGAAATGTTCTGCTCTGATATTTTAAGTAAATAATGATAGCGAATTGTGATACCAATTGGGCTGTAAAGCACCTTACTAAATGAGGCTATAAATGCAGAAATTAATAACACAGAAAATAATACTATCAATTTTTCAATATCAATCTCTAATACATCAATCATATCCAGAACTATTTTTGGTATCTGTATTATAAAATAGCTAAAGATGCTTGTTCCTATAAAACTTAAAAAAATATAGAGAAAATATTTCTTGTCAATCCTCCATGCGGATTTTATGAATGCAGCAAAATTACCAGCAATCTGTTTCATCTCCCTTACCCCCATTAAACAATAATAAAAGCAACAATAATAAAATTATTATAAATAATCTGTAAAATAATGGTAACATATCGTTATATTTACAACAAGCATTTCTTTCTTTTGATAAAAAATATTCTAGAAATTAATTAATACACCCTATCTATACAAAAAAAGAACGTTAGCAATATCTGTTTATACAGAGCTGCTAACGTTTCATTATTAAATATCTTTATTAGAAATCTCGATTAATATAAAGCCTAAGCACTTGTTTTCGGTATATGAATTGTAAAGGTTGTACCTTTATCCATCTCACTTTCCACTTCTATTCTCGCAAAATGATGCTCCAATATACTTTTTACAATGGATAATCCTATACCACTACCTTCAATTTCTTGCCTGCTCTTATCACCTCTATATAGTCTCTCAAATATAAAAGGAATATCCTCCTTAGTTATACCTATCCCATTGTCCTTAACCTGTACTACTATTTCTTTTTCCTCAGAAAAAACCATTATGTCAATAGCAGAGTCAGAGGAGGAAAACTTAATTCCATTAGATAAAAGATTAATAAATACCTGTTTTAATTTATCCTTATCACCTAGAACTGTGTAATCATTATTTGGTGCTATGTACCAATTAAGCTTTATTCCTTTATCTATTGCAAGGGGATAATAATCTCTACATACCTCTGCTATAAGCTCGTCCAGCTTTAATTTTTTAAAGTCAAGTTTTATGCTTTCTGCTTCAAACTCTTTGAGAGTATCCAAGTTATTTAAGAGTTTTCCAAAGCGAATGACCTCATCATTTAAATAGCTAAGCCTTTCCTCAGTAATTGGATATATACCGTCAATCATTGCTTCTAAGTTATTCTGCAGAACATTTAGTGGAGTTCTTATTTCATGAGATATATCTCCTACCAGTCTGCTTCTGAGCTGCTCCTGGTATTTAAGCTTCTCTGCCAGAAGATTTGTACTGTTTATTAAGCTCTCCAGCTCTTCTATATTGCTTTTTAGCTTGGAGCTTTGATTAAAGTTTCCTTTAGAAAGATTTACAGACATATTTACAGCTTCCTTAATAGGGGATGAAAACTGTCTTGAAAAATAAAGGCTTACCCCTATTACTATAACTAGGGTCATTAGACCGCTGAGGATTATACTGCTGTTAATGGCAGCCTTAAAGCTCTCGTCCTCCTCTGTTAAAAGTACCGCAGAATATTGTCCAATCTCTACGTAGCCTACAGCTTTATTATCCACAAGGATATCATAAGTGTTTGTTGTATATACTCCTCTATCACTACCCATATCATCAAGGTTTAAGGAGGATGGGTCCATTCCCCAGATGATATTTTTATTTTCATCATAGAGGGTAAGACAATAATTACTCATATGAGCCTCATGCACCAGCTCCCTTCCCGAAGTAAGCTTAAAGCTGCCTTCTAGCTTATAGAGCTCCGCAAAATACTCAGTTATTCTTTCATGTCTCCTATTTTGAATATCCCTCATATATTCATCAAATTTTTTATTTATAGCTAAATTAACGAAGAGGGTTATAAGGAGAATTGCCCCTATGGATGAGGCTGCAAGCAAAATGCTGAGCCTCTTTCTTATGGTCTGCATTAGGCTTCACCACCAAACTTGTAGCCAGCCTTAGTAACCGTTAAAATATATTTTGGATTTCTGCTGTCATCTTCAAGCTTTTTTCTTATATTTTTTATGTGTACATCTATAGTTCTATCATAGCCATCGAAATCTAAATTAAATACCTTAGCTATAAGCTGCTCTCGAGACAGAACCCTTCCTTTGTTTGATGCCAGGGTATAAAGAATATCCAGCTCATTGGGAGTAAAAGCTATATCCTTTCCCTTAAGCTTTACGGTTCTATTATCATAATCTATCATTAATTCTCCATTATTAAAGCTCAGGAAGCTTGTCTCCTCTTTTTCTAGACGTCTAAATAGAGCTTTTACCCTAGCAACCAGCTCCCTAGGACTGAAAGGCTTAACTAAATACTCATCGGCTCCCACATTCAAGCCCTGTATCTTATCCTCTAAGCTTCCCTTAGCTGTAAGCATAAAAATATACACCTCTGAAGCTTCTCTAATTCTCCTGCAGACCTCTTCTCCAGCTATATCTGGAAGCATCAAGTCAAGGATAACCAGCTTAATATTATTATTCTTAAATATCTCAAGACCTTCTAACCCCTTATGAGCAGAAAACACCCTAAAGCCTTCCCTCTCCAGATATGCTCTTATGACCTCAGAAACCCTTTCCTCATCCTCTATAAGCAAAATGCTTTTCATATTTGTTCTCTCCTCTAATTATGCTATTAATAATTATACAGGTAACTTTTAAAGATATTATGAAGAATAACAAAAGCACCTTTGGTGTTGAGATTCCGAAATAAAAAACATCCGCTGGCTTATTATAATTATAAGTTAACGGATGCAAAACTTCCATATTTAAACATTTTCTATTTTAGCAGATTATCCTTAGAAATCTATCTGCCAAATTAGCTTTTCCATTATTGTTATATTTACAAAGCTACCATCAAGAACACCTTGATTTACATAGGTTCCTACTTCTCTAAAGCCTAGAGCTCTGTAGAGGCTTTTTCCAGCTTCATTGTACTCAAAGGTGCTTAAAACTATCTTATGGAACTCTTGTTTCTTTGCAGTGTCAAGCAGTGCTTTCAGCAAGGTCTTTCCTAAACCCATGCCCCTGCAACCTCTTTCTATATAAATGGACAGATCACCAACTCCGCTATAGCAGCATCTTGAATTAAAAGGATTAATAGAAGCCCAGCCTCTCACTACTCCTTCTTGATCCTCAATTACTAATAC
>JAEXSY010000517.1 GCA_023440105.1 Bacillota bacterium | reverse complement strand
ATCTATGTCTGTTACTGATAAATCAATTATTTCATTAACCTTTAAACCAGTTCCATATAAAATCTCCATTAGAGCTCTATCTCTCAATCCTTTAAAGCTATCTTTATTTGGCATATTAATCAATATGCCAATCTCTTCCTCAGTCAAAAATTCCGGTGTTTTTCTCTTTAATATCGGTGCATTATAAAGAAGAACAGCTTTATCAATCTTATAGTTTTTATGAAGTAAAAATTTATAGAACTTCTTAATGGTATTAATCTTTCTGGTTATTGTAGCAGTAGATTTATTGATTAAATACTTATGAGCAAAAGAATAAATAACCTCCGTATTAACTTTAAGGAAGTCAATTCCTTCTTCATCAATAAAAAGCTTAAAATCTTTCACATCACTTATATAAGCCTTGATTGAATTTTCACTTAATCTTTTTCTTAATAAATAATCATAAAATTCCTCTAATAAATCATCCATATTATCACCATATCTTTTAATTTTTAATAATAAGTTATATTCCACTTACATACTTAATAGCAGGAGGAGTGATATAGGCTTCTACTATAAAACCTATGGTCATGAATAGTAGTACAAATAATAAGCAGTAAAGGTAATTAGCAAGGGTTATACCCCCCTCACTACTTTTAACCTTAAAAATTTTGTGTTTCAGCTTATCTAAGGAGGCTTTAACAGAATAAATGGAGATTATGACAATTCCAATTATATATATAATATTTTGTGGCACTAAAGACAATATTGAAATCATAAGGGAATTCTCTCCTCCTGCAGCTAAAATTACTGCAAGGGAAAATCCGAAGGTAAAGCCTTTTAAAAGGTTTATTAATAAAACAATAGGAGTGCCTAAGATTGTAAAGCCACAAGACCATATTATGATAATTATTATAACATTATTTCGAATAGCTTCCATAAATAAATTCTTTCCTGAGAACCCCTCATCCTTTAAGCTCTGTAAGAAAACAGAGAGATAATCATTTAACGCTTTTAAATTATCATTTCCCATGTACTTAACCATATAATTACCCAATATTATACCTATTGTTAGAAACATCATAATAACTATTAATGACCAGAAGTTATCTTCAAGTTCTCTCATTACAAAATCTTTTAACCTCTTGCTATCCATAATATCCTCCTTAATGCTAAATTAATATATATTATGTAAAGAGGTTCATATATATGCCTTGTTTTTTACTCAATAAAATAACTGACCTTCTACAATAACAAGAGAAAGGTCAGTATGATTTATGGAGCTTAAAATATTTATTAATCATTAGATGCTAAGGGCTTTTTACCTAACTAACCTTATTCTTTAGCCTTAATTTATCTGCTACCATAGCGATGAATTCACTGTTAGTAGGCTTTCCCTTATCTGTATGAATGGTATAACCAAAGAGTCTATTGATTGCTTCCACTTGACCTCTTCCCCAGGCAACTTCTATGGCATGCCTTATAGCTCTTTCTACTCTACTTGCTGTAGTGTTATATTTTTTAGCTATGGATGGATATAATTCCTTGGTTACAGCTGACAGTAGTTCCATATCGTTTACCACCATAGTTATAGCTTCTCTTAGGTACATATAGCCTTTAATATGAGCTGGAACTCCGATTTCATGAATAATTGAAGTTATCTCTGTTTCTAAATCCATTGGTTCTTTTTTAGGAGCTTTAACCTCTGTTGTTTCCATAAGTGACATAGATTTTTTATTGTTATCACCGGAAATAGTATTATTAAACATTTGGCGAATTCTTTTAGTAAATACATCCATATCAAAGGGTTTTACTACATAATAATCTGCTCCTAAGGTTATTGCTCTTTGAGTTATTTTATCTTGACCTACAGCTGACAGGACTATTATTCTTGGCATTGGATCTATATTCATTAAATTCAGCCTTTCTAATACTCCTAATCCATCTAAATGAGGCATAATGATATCAAGAACTACTAAATCTGGCTTTTTTTCTTCAATAAGTCTCAATGCCTCTAGTCCATCTTTTGCTATACCTGTAACGATAATATCTCTCTGATTTAAAAGGTAATCGTTTAAAATATTACAGAATTCTTTATTATCGTCTGCTATGAGTACTGAAATTCTATTTTCCTGCATATAATTCTCTCCTTTAGGCTTATTCCATTATTTAACATTTTATTAATTCGACATAACTAAGATAATTCCTTCTGATTATATATATTTTTTTTGTAATATAAAAAGATACCATATGATTATTGATATCTTTTTATATGTATAATTCTATTTTACTATTATTTTGTAAATATTTAAACTCATTTTAATAAATTATTTGCATCTTTTACCATCCATTGTATATATATTCCGTAACCTGTATCTGGTTTGTTAACAAGTACATGAGTTACCGCTCCAATTATTTTTCCATTTTGTATTATTGGACTACCACTCATCCCTTGTACTATCCCTCCAGTTTTACTAAGAAGCTCTGCGTCTGTAACCTTAATAAGCATACCTTTTGAATCTGCTGTATTTTGTGCTAAAAGTTTTAGTATTTCAATATCATAATACTTAGGACCACCTTCATCCACAGTAGTAATTATTTGGGCTTTACCTTCTTTTATTTCGCCAGGTTTAGCTATCTTCATAGGTTTAAAACTTCTCATCATAGCTTCATTGTTATTTATCACACCAAAAATACCACAAGGTGTGTTAGAGGATACAGTTCCAAGAGCCTTATCTTCATTTATAAATATCCCCTTCAATTCTCCAGGCATTCCTTTTTGACCTTTTTTAACATTTATTATGGATGAATTAACTATATTACCAGATCTAACCTTGAGAATTCTATTGGTGTCTATATCTGTAATAGGATGACCAAGGGCTGCATAAATATTGCTTTCAGGATCAAAGAAGGTTAAAGTACCAACACCTGCTGTGGAATCTCGAACCCATAATCCTAGTTTAAATCTTCCATCCTCTGAAGACTTAACCGACTTTATCTCTCTTGTGTAAACTTCCCCATCACGATCTATCTCAATCTGTAAGTTTTGCTCCTGAAACTTATTAAGTAAGTTTGCTAAAGTTTTGGAACTATCTACAGGAATGTTATTAACTTTATTTATTATATCTCCTATACCAATGTTCTTTTCTAATGCTGGACTATCTATTAACCCTTGATCCGTCTCAATTTTAGCATATCCAACTACTAAAACCTTTGTATTTACCTTTACGCCTATACTCATACCACTGGGAATGAGCATTTTATCATAATTAACTGTATTATTTACTGTAATGTCTTCATTTAAAGAATCTTCAATAGCTATATAGTCATTACTTTTCACAGGATTAGCAAAAGCGTAATTATCACCTACTGGGAAAACTAAGCTTATAGCGATTAATAAAATGGGAGCTACGATGCTATATAAACCTCTTTTAATTTTTTTTCTCATCATTACTCCTCCTTTGTGTTTTCTCTTTATTAACTTACCCGATAATTAAAAGCCTTATCCTGATATATAGCTGTTAGTACAGTTAAAGATGCTTTGAGTTTCTATGTTTTTGTAATTTATAAATAAAAGTCATAGAAACACTTCTATGACCCTTTTATACTTTAAATTTCTTTATAATTTTCATTAATTAACATAGCTTTTTTTTCTTCTGCAAGCCTAATCATTTCTTCTGCATTATCAAGAGTAACCTTTGTTATTTCAACTCCACCAATCATTCTAGCAATTTCCTTTGTTTTTTCTTCAGCTTTTAAAGATTTTATAGAAGTATATGTTTTCTGATTCACTACATTCTTAGCTACTAAAAAATTCACATCGGACATGGCAGCGATTTGTGGTAAATGAGTAACACATAATACCTGATGCTTAGTAGAAATTATATACATTTTTTCCGCAACACTTTGAGCAACTCTTCCGCTTATTCCTGTGTCTATTTCATCAAAGATAATTGAAGGAGTTTCATCTTTATCAACAAAGACGGTTTTTAGAGCAAGCATTATTCTAGAAAGCTCACCACCAGATACAATTCTCTCCATAGACTTCATGGGTTCACCAGGATTAGTAGAAATTAAAAACTGCACTTTATCCTTTCCACTCAACATATATGAATCCTGCTTTAGAACATCTACCTTAAAGGTACTTTTTTCTAAGCCAATATGCTGGAACTCATTTATTACCTTAATCTCTAGATTATGCGCAGCTGAATGTCTAATATCATGAAGTCTATCAGCAACGATATCTAACTGAGTTTTTAAAGAAGCTTCTTCCTCTTCTAACTCTCTAATAATTTCCTCACTATTGAGCAATTCTTCATATTGACTCTCTAGATCTTCTCTATAGCGAAGAATATCTTCTACAGACCTATTATACTTCTTTTTATAGTTAGCAATTTCATATAATCTAGTATTTATTTTCCCCATAGCTTCTTCATCATATACTACGGTTTCCTTTAAATTTCTAAGATCATTTATTATTTCTTCAAGATTATAGCTTACTTCCGTAAGAGCATTATGAATATTTTTAATTTGCTCCATATGTTTTTCAATTGCAGCTAAATCCTTTAAAGCGGAATATATAAGATCATAAGCTGATGATCCTTCACCAATTTCTTTTAAATATCTATAAGCACTATTTACTGAATAATTTATCTTCTCAGCATGACTTAACACTCTATATTCATTGTTTAATTGCTCTTCTTCACCAGGCACAAGCTTTCCATTATCTATATCTTGAATTTGGTACTTCAAGAAATTAATATTATTTTGAGCATCCTCTTTTCCTTTTAATCTCTGTATTTTGGCCTTAATATTTTGATACCTTTCAAAAATACTCTTATAATTTTCTAATTCGTTATGTATTGTATCTTGAGCAAAGCTATCTAAATATATCAAATGATTATTTACATCTAATAAATTTTGATTTTCATGCTGTCCATGAATGTCAATAAGACTTTTTGATATTTCCTTTAAAGAAGATAAAACTGTGGATTTACCATTTATTTTACTTATACTTCTACCATTTTGGAAGGTTTCTCTACTTAATATAACTATATTATCCTTATCTATACCTAATTCTTTCATTATTTCAACTGTTTTAGAATTCTCCACAGAAAAAACAGCTTCAACATAGGTTTTTTCTTCACCAGTTCTAATGAGTTCTTTGTTAAACTTATTTCCCATAACAAAATTTATAGCATCAATCAAAATAGATTTTCCTGCTCCAGTTTCTCCTGATAATACATTAAATCCTTCATAAAAGGAAATACTAATATTATCTATAAGAGCAAAGTTTTTTATACTAATTTGTAATAGCATATTATCACCTAAACTTTACTAATAAATTAATTTTTTTATTTTCAATACTATTTCCTCTGCGTAGTCAAGAGATCTAGTAAGTATAAATATGGTATTATCACCAGCTATACTTCCCGCTATTCCCCTAAATTTCAATGAATCAATAGCCTCCGCAGCTGCAGCAGCAGAGCCTGAAATGGTCTTAACTACCACCATATTATCAACACTTTCTACACTTAAGGTAGAACTGGTAAGGATATTAGCAAGCTTCTGAGAGATATCATTTTCTTCACTTGCTATAGAAGCATATTTATAGCTACCCCCTGGTGTTAGAATTTTAGTTAGCTTCAATTTTTTAATATCTCGAGAAACAGTGGCCTGTGTTACATCAAAGCCCAAGGCTTTTAGCTCCTCAGCCAATTCCTCCTGAGTTTCAATATCTTTACTATTGATTAATTCTAGGATTTTTGAGTGTCGATTTACTTTCATATTACTCACCTGCACATTCTCTTGTTTTATTAATCAGCTTATTTCTCAGTACTGAAAAATAATCTAACTCTTCAAAATGCACTAATCTGATATTATGCTCTGCTCTGCTTATAATAATATCTTCATCTCCTAGTAATTTATAGGAACTTTGACCATCATAGGTTATAAAAACATCCTGTTCTGTTTTTTCAAGTTTAATTGATACAGTGCTATTACCATCTAAAACAATAGATCTAAACATATGAGTATGGGGGCATATAGGTGTTATACATATATTGGACAACTCTGGATAAAGAAGTGGACCACCTGCTGACATGGAATAGGCTGTAGAGCCTGTTGGAGTGCTAATAATTATTCCATCAGCTGTATAGGCAGTATAAAAATGATTATCTACATATACCTTAAACTTTAAGATTCTTGAAAGGGTTCCTCTAGTCAATACCACCTCATTTAGAGTGTAATTGGTTCCTATACCCGGTACATTACAGCTTAGAACCATCCTTTCTCTATAAATAAAGTTTCCCGTCAACCATTTTTTAAAATACTCTCTAAAGCTTTTTAGCTCACAGCTGCTTAAAAAGCCTAAGTTTCCAATATTAACACCAAAAATAGGAACCTTTGAACTGTAAATATATCTTACAGTACTTAAGATTGTTCCATCACCCCCTAGTGCAAGAAGTAGATCTAGCTGCTCAGCTTCATAGTAACTCAAAGGCCTAGAATCCTGGAAAACAGCTATATTTGCATCTGGTAATTCATCTTTAATTATATTCTCTATTTCTTTTAAAATGCTCCCATTTTTATCTTTAGATAGGTTTACATTTATGCCTATATTATAACTTTTCATAGTTCCTCCAAAGCCTCATCTAATTCACCATGTGAAGCATCTACAAGCTTATTTATGTATTCACTAGAAAATGGATTTGTTTCTGAATACTCTTTAGAAAAATAAACCAAATATTCAATATTTCCTTCTGGTCCTTTTATAGGAGAATAGCTCAAACCTAATATAGAGAGCTTTTTACTTTCTAAGAAATCAACAATACTTTTAATAACCTCTATATGAGTAGATTTATCATTAACTACTCCTTTTTTACCAACCTTTTCTCTTCCAGCTTCAAATTGAGGTTTTATAAGGGCAACAATTTTCCCTGCAGGAGACATAAGTTCCAGAGCAGTTGGGATTATTTTCTTTAATGAAATAAAGGAAACATCTATGCTAGCAAAATCTATTTCTTCAGGTATGTTCTCTCTGGTAACATATCTAAAATTAGTTCTTTCCATGCATACTACTCTATTATCTATTCTCAGCTTCCATGCCAGCTGGCCATAACCTACATCTATGGAATACACCTTAACAGCACCATTTTGCAGCATACAATCAGTAAATCCTCCAGTAGAAGCTCCGATATCCATACAGTGCTTACTTCTTAAATCAATGGAAAACTCTTTAATAGCTTTGGCAAGCTTATAACCACCTCTACTAACATAAGGCATCTTTTCTCCCTTATATTCCAAGGATGCTTCTTCACTGACTTTTTCTCCTGCCTTATCAACCCTCTTGCCATCAACAAACACTTTACCGGACATTATGGCAGCTTTTGCACGTTCCCTAGAAGTAAATATTCCTTTTTCTATTAATAATTGATCAAGTCTAATTTTTTTATTGGCCATAATTCCTCCTACGCTAAATCAATCTAATAACCTCTTCATAAATCGAATCCTTATCTAAATGGTTTATTTTATATAAAATTTCTGGATCACCTTGAGGAATGTATCTATCCTTGTAGCCCATAGTAGTTACTTTTTTATTATATCCTATAGTATTCAGGTATTCTAATACCATGGTACCAAGGCCTCCAGATACCATATTGTCTTCAATGGTAATAATCTTATAGTTCTCTTTAGCAAGTCTTGAAACCATGCTTCTATCAAT
>JAEXSY010000174.1 GCA_023440105.1 Bacillota bacterium | reverse complement strand
ATAAGCTCTCTCTCCATGAAGAGGAGGAGATTTTCTTTGAGGTATTAAATGAAGGGAATAGAGAGCTTTATGTGGAGCTAAAGGATGATATTCCAGATCATCATTTTATTCGTAAAGATGTCCTTATGAGAAAGAAGCTTGCTGTAAATGTAAAGGAGACCTTGAGCTATAAGCTAGTGCCTAATAAAAGAGGAGCCTTCTCCTTTCCAAAGCTTTATATAAGAGCCTTGGGGAGACTTAAGCTTACCATGAAGCACTGGGTTGCACCTTTGCCAGAGGAGTACAAGGTATATCCTAATATGAAAAACTTAAAAAAATATAGGGTTAACTTAAGCAACAACAGACTTATGAGGGATGGAAATAGGACAATTAAGTTCCTGGGAAGAGGTACATCCTTCGAAAGCTTGAGAGAGTACAACCGTGGCGATGAATATAGAAGGATAAATTGGAAAGCTACAGCCCGAGAAAATAAGCCCATAGTAAATCAATATGAACCGGAAAAAAATCAATATGTCTATATATTTATCGATGGAGGAAGGCCCATGAGCTATACTCTCAAGGGACATAATAAACTGGACATGGCAGTGAATACAGCTTTGGTTCTCTCTGATATAGTAAATCAGCAGGGAGACCAGACAGGACTCCTTCTCTTTGATACAAAGGTACAGGAAATGCTCCTTCCAGGAAAGGGACCTGGCCATAGAACCAAGATATTAGAAGCCCTTTACCATGTGGAGGGAGGAAGAGATTCCTCCAACTATCAGGAGGCCTTTAATTATTTCAGTGTTAAAGAAAGGCATAGAAGCACCATATTTTTATTCACAGATTTTGATACCTATGAAGAAGCAGAGGAAATGTCCAGGGTACTGACAATAGTCTCCAAAAAGCATTCTGTAGTAGTTGTGCTTATTAAAAATGAAAATTACACCCAGATCATAGACCAAAGGGCAAAAACCCAGGAAGAGATCTTCAACAAAGGAGTTGCTCTTGAGCTTTCAGAAGAGCGAAGAAGGATAATAAGCGTACTAAATCGGCGTGGAGTCTTCTGCATCGAATGCCCAGCAGAAAAGCTTGAATACACCGTAATCAATAAGTATCTCCAGATGAAGAACCGTAATATGATGTAGAAGTATGTAATATTATGTAAGGTGAATGGCACCATAGAAGTGAGAAAGTGTTCGCATCTAAAGTGAGATGTTTTGCTTAAAGCTTATGCATATGTACTCCATTGAATAACTTTATTTGAAGTGATACTGTTTTTTAATTAGATACTTTTATATTAAACTTGATTATAAGGGAATAAATTATAAGGGAATAAATAAAAGAGCATAGGATACATGAATAATATATCCTTGCTCTTTGTAAATAATAGCTTATTTCTTTTTTCTATAGGGTATATAAAAGTATAATGCTAGGAGTACTGCAGTTAAAGCTGCAAAGGATAGCTTGGCCGTAACGCTTATATTCATAGGGGTTATGAAGCCTTCTATTATTCCAGCAATAACAAGGAGTATGGCTACTCCAGCGATTATTGATATTGCTTTTTTTGCCCCTATGATTATGGAATGCCGCCTTTTATGCTCTCCAGGTACCAGAATGCTTCTTGCTATTATAAGTCCTGCTCCACCGGATAAAAATATAGCTATCAGCTCTATTACTCCATGAGGAAGTATCAGGGACCAATAGATTGCAGGGTCTGAAAAGCCATAAGCAAGGGCTGTAAAGGCTCCTAGGTTTAAACCGTTAATGAAGAGGACATAAACTGTACCTATTCCTAAGGTTATTCCAAAAACTAGAGATCTTAGAGCAACACCGATATTATTTACCATAAGAAAGCTTGCCATTAAAGGATCATTCCAGGAGGTAGCACCTTTGATTCCAGATTTTAGGTGCTCTACTGTAGGGCCATCTAAAAAGTAATAAGCATTATCAGTGTTTATAAATATCATTATAAGGCTCAATATAAAGCCTAAGAAAAAGAAACCAAAGGAAGCAAGCATATACCATTTTGATTCTTTTAAGGCTTCTGGAAAGCCTCGGAAAATATAAAAGAAGAATTCCTTAGGATTAAACTTTTTTACTGAATAAATTTGATTATGACATCTTCCCACTAAAGCATTTAAATAAGTAACCACCTTGTTATCAGGGAAGTGTGTCCGTGCATATGCCAGATTATGGCTGGTGATTCTAAAGACCTGAAGAAGTCGTTTTGCCTCTAATGAGCTTAGGCTTTTAAGTCCTTTATGGCTAATACGAGAGGAGAATACCTCAAGCTCCTTCCAGGTGTCAGTATGTCGATTGATAAAATGTTCAATTTTCAAAATATTCACCTCGCATATATTTTACCAAAAAAACGTAATTATACCTATAGATGGGTGAGTAAAAAATTTGTTATCATAAATAATTAACAATTAAGGAGGTGTGGAATGAAAAAGGTAAAGATTTTGACGCCGGATAATATAGAAGTTGAGTATCTCCTTGCAGATATAGGATCTAGAGGTGCAGCTGCAGGAATTGACACCTTAATAATAAATATTTTTCTCTTTTTAATGTTATTTATTGGTATATTAATAGTTAATTATGCACCAAGTTTTTGGGATGAATATTATGGATGGTTAATAGGTGCTGGTATATTTTTATATGGATTTATAAACTATGTCTATTACATAATAGCTGAGCTGAAGATGAATGGACAAACTCCTGGAAAAAAGATAGTGGGCATAAGAACTATCAGAATAAATGGAGAAGCTATAACCTTTAAGCATTCTGCCTTAAGAAATCTATTTAAAATTCTCATGGATTATTATGGTATTGGATTGATACTGATATTTTTTTCAAAGAACCGTAAGCGACTTGGAGATATAGTCGCTTCTACCATGGTGGTCATAGAGAATAAG
>JAEXSY010000496.1 GCA_023440105.1 Bacillota bacterium | reverse complement strand
TCTGATAAATATCAATTCATTATTTTATATTAAATATACGATTATGGAATAATTTTACCTCCCATAAGCAGATTAATTTCATGTACAATATGATCAAGATTCTCTGAATCCTCGTCTGTCCAGTTTCTCAATATTCCGGTTATAGCTTCACAGTGATATCTTACTACAAGCTTCAGATCCCGATAAGAACAGTCTTGATACAGGTTCTTTTTTTCCACAATTCTCATAGACAGATGATAAATATGATCCCGGAGCATTTTTTCTAATTCCTGTCCATAATTCGTTTGCATGGTCTTATCCATATACGGCTTGCTTTCAAGAGCTATAAGGAAACACCTCTTTAATGCTTTTTCTTCATCCTCCTGTTCAAATATCTCCTTTTCTAACTGAGAGGATGCCTGATCCAGTATCCATTTAAGTAAATCCGGGATATCCTCAAAATGGTAATAAAATGCCTGTCTGGTAATCTTACATTTATCCACAATTGCTTTAACCGTCAGTTTCTTTACTTGATCTTCAAATAACAGTTCTCTAGACGCTTCCGCAATCTGCTTCTTCATATCCTTTTCCATGGCATCCTCTGTCCTTTCTTTTCCGTCAATTATTATATTAGGATAGCATATAGGATACCGTTTTCGCAACTTTAACATTTTTATATTTTTTCTATATCTACATCTCTCTTTTTAAGTAATAAATATATCACCTCCCGAAAAAGTGCATAACTCACAGAAGCAATTGGAATAAAAATCAGCATTCCAATTACACCCATTAATCGTCCTCCAGTCGTTACAGCAGCCAGTACCCATATAGAAGGTAATCCGACCGAATTACCTACTACTTTCGGATAAATAAAGTTTCCTTCAATTTGCTGTAAGACCAGAAAAATAATTAAAAACAAAAGCACTTTTGACGGACTCTCAATAAATATCAATATCATCCCTATTGCACATCCCGCAAATGCACCAAATACCGGAACTAATGCTGTGACTGCTATTACTGCACTGATCAATAACGCATATGGTATTTGAAATACAAACAATGCGACTCCAAACATGCAGCCAAGTATCAATGCTTCCATACATTGTCCGGTAAGGAATCCTGCAAATGTATGCCCACTCAGCTCCAGAACTTCAATCACAGCATCTGCTTTTCCTTCCGGAATCAATGCATACAGTACCTTTTTTCCTTGTATAGACAGTCTTTCTCTCTGCCATAAAATATAGCATCCGAACACAAATGCAATAAAAAATGTTGTAATGCCTTGAGCAATTCTATGAATCACCTCTGCCGCTGATCCAATTATCTGACCTGTTCTATCGCCAAGCACCTCGATTCCAATCTTAGTCAGTCTATTCCAATTAAATTCCATTTTGTCAATATAACGTAATATTTCCTCATTTCCATCAAAAAAAGCTTTGCTCTTCTTCTCCACTCCACTCAAGAAAAACCGCATACTATCTTCTAAATGCAATATTGCACTTCCCAGTTCCGGTAACAGAAGAAGTAAAAATATATTAATAGCAACCAACACACATGTAATCACAATCACTATACTAATGAATCTTGCAGATTTTTCTATCCATTTTCTTTTCTTCTTTAATAATTTTTTCTCTATGTAACTTACAGGAATTCCTATTATAAATGCAATCGCTCCCCCTATAAGAAATGGCGTGATCACATCAAGTATCCAATGAATACTCTGAAATACGACTTCATATTTCCATATACACAAGAATATTATCGCTGTAAATACAATTAACTTTTTAATTTCCCGGACAATATCCTTTTCCAAATTCATAAAATCCTCCAAAAAATATCGGCAAGAGTAACTATTACATAACAGTTATATTCTTGCCGATATCATTCTTAATTATTCTTCATTATCTTCAGATTTCATAGAATTTTTGCTGGAGCTGGATTTTTCATCTGTTGAGTTGTCGTCAGATTTCTTTTTATTTGAACTATCTTTACTGTCGTCCTTATCTGAACTTTCTTCTCTTTCTCTGAAAGCACTCAGCACAGATTCTTTAATACAATTAGCATATGCTTCTGCTCCTGTCGGAACTAAATGCATATCATCCGGTTCAAAATATTCAGGATGATCAAGACTTGCTGTATACCAGTCTATCAAATATGTATTATCATTATTTTCTACAAAATCTCTTATTTCCTGATTATTTTCACTCTCATAATCTTCGGTAGGAGCATGTATCGTAGTCAGGAAAAGTGGTTTATCACCAGCTTTTTCTCTCATTGTCGCAAGTGTATCATACATTGGACCATTTGTACCTAATGCAAAGATTACTCCATCTCCATCCCAGCCATTGCTATCAACATAATACTGATATACATCACATCCTGTCAATGTAGACCTTCCTATTTGAGTATCACTGATACTGTTCGGAAGTACTTTATAATAGTAATCAACAACATCTACATTAATAGAATCACCAATTAAGAGAATATTCAAACTGTCAAGCAATTCCTCATCCGTCATCTCACTCTTTGAATCTTCTGTATCTTTATCTTTTGATGTCTTCTTCTGTTCCTCCAGTTTCTGCTTGGTTAATTCATTAACTTCATTTGCCTTCTTCTCTCTTTCGGCCACGGCATCAAGAGTCGACTTCTTTGGTACAAATATCATACACAAGATTAAAGCTGCACCAACTACCGTAGCCAATGACATTACTTTCATACTTCTTCTTGCGACCTGTATCTGTCTTTTACGTTCTCTTTTATTAGTCGGCTTACTATTGATAATATTAATATATTCACCGATAATTCCATGACGGATAGGTGTCTCAATAAACCGATAAGATATTTCTGCCAAAACAACACTCAGCACAATCTCAATCAGCATAATCCACCAGGCAGACTTCTTACCGCCGCTGATCAATATAATAATTGGATAATGCCACAAGTATATACTATAAGAACGATCTCCTATCCATTTCAATGCATTATGACCAAGAATCTTGTTTAGCATACTTTTGCTCACAGTTACTGCATACACAACAAATGCTACAAGTAAAGATACAATTGCCTGACCTCCATAATATAAGAAGCTGCTGTAGGAACTAATAAATATCATCATACATGTAAGAATAACCAATGATATGCTTCCTATTAATGCCCATATCTTTCTTGGTAGTCTTACTTTAATAATGCGATATTCCAGCTGAATAGCAGCTAATGCTCCAATCAGAAGTGCAAATGCTCTTGTATCTGTTCCATAGTAAACCCGGCTAGGATCTCCATTCGGATTATACAATACAGCCATCAAAATCATTGACACAACCGCTAATAGCGCTGATAAACTAGCAAATACTTTACCTCTTTTTTTTCTTTTTCTAAACACTCTGGAGAGTAGCAAAAGTAATATAGGATAAATCAAATAAAACTGTGTCTCTATTGCAAGTGACCAACAATGTGTAAATGGAGACGGTGCTCCTGCTGCTTCAAAATAAGATACTTTATTAAATATCTGCCACCAGTTATTGAATCCAAGAACAGAAGCAACAAAATCTTTACATCCTTTTGTAAAAACAACTCTGTTAACTACTGCACTTACGAATATAATTACTACTGCCATTGACAAAACTGCCGGAATTAGTCTACGGATTCTTCTAACCCAGAAATTCTTCAGATCAATTGTATGTGTTTCCTCAATCTCTGTAATTAATATTCTCGTTATCAAAAAACCTGATAATACGAAGAATACCGTTACACCTAATAATCCACTTTTGGCAAACGGAATTTTCAAATGATACGCTAATACCATAACTACAGCTAATGCACGTAATCCATCTAA
>JAEXSY010000435.1 GCA_023440105.1 Bacillota bacterium | reverse complement strand
TCCTTGGAGTCTCCAATAGCTACCGTCGCAGGATTATGGATCATCATCATCGAAACAGGACTCATCATCACTTCATCCCCTGCCATGGCAATAACTGACGCAGCAGAAGCTGCCAGGCCATCTATCTTCACAGTTACCTTTCCTGTGTAGTTTTTCAGCATGTTATAGATCTGAGCAGCTGCAAAAACACATCCACCCGGAGAATTTATCCATACATATATATCACCTTCCTCGGCTTCAAGCTCCTGTTTAAAAAGCTTTGGTGTTACCTCGTCTCCATACCAGGTTTCATCTGATATTTCTCCATTTAAAAAGAGGGTTCTCCCACCCTCATTCTTCACCCAGTTCCAAAACTTCCGTTTCATTCTGGTCACCTCCATTTGATTTATTTGCAAAGGCACCTGCATCTTTAAGCTTTGTCATATTCCCATTAATAAGATATAAATTGCCACCTTCCCCATCAGGTATCAAGTTCATATCCTCAAGTTCCCTAACATCATTAGGACACAAGAATCCATTCTGAAGTCCAATAGAATAACCACTCATCCTACTTGCATAGTCACCTCTAAGAAGGCCATCAACGTTAAACTTAACAAAGTATTTCCCCTGCTCACTAGGCAACAGAAGTGCCTGAGCAAGGCTCTGCTCCCACCGAACAACCCATGGGTCTAAGGTGTACTTTACAAACTCTAAGGACTGCTGCTCAATATTTGAAAAGCTTGATTTTTCAAGGTCTCCTACCATGTGAGGAGGAATCCTGAAAAGCCTTGCTATCTCATTTATCTGAAACTTTCTCGTCTCTAAGAACTGTGCTTCTTCAGGGTTTATTCCTATTTTTTTGAACTGCATACCCTCCTCGAGGACTGCCACTTTATGGGCATTGTGGCTACCCCTATAAACTGCGTTCCAGCTTTCTCTTATCTTTGCAGGGTCCTTTAAAATTCCAGGGTGTTCTAATACACCATCAGGACTTGCTCCATTGGCAAAAAAGCTGGCTCCATATTCCTCACAGGCCAGAGTCATACCAACTGCATTCTTAGCCATGGCTATGGGAGAATATCCGATGAGTCCATCAAAACCTAATCCTGGGATGTGGAGTATATCTTTTCTAGCTAAAATATAGGTTCCATATTCCTTGAGAGCCGGATTATCATCATTATTCTTCCTGTAGGTATAGAAGAGATTTCCTCTATCATCTCTATCAACATCTATCTGCTTTGGACTTAAGGGATATAACCCTACAGGTCTTCCTGTTCCATCTCTTACTATCTGTGCATAGGCATTCCCCCAGAGAAGAAGATGTGTCATTAAAGTTTCTCTAAACACAAAAGATGTCATCTCTGAATTAGGAGCATCATGCAGGAGATAATATAAAGGATGCTTATATACTCTCTCTTTGCCTAAATCAGTGTATTTATAAATATGAAGCGGCAGTGAAGCTATGGTTTCTGCAAGGATTCTTACACAGGCATAAACCGCCGAAGTCTGCATGGCAGATATCTCATTAACTGGTTTACCACTTGTACTCCTTCCAAAGCTAAAGACATAATTACCGCTTAATGAATTCTTAGGTTTATCCCTGGAACGCTTTATTCCAAATAGTGAAGCTAGTCCCATACAGCACCTCCTTTAAGAATTTTCTAAGAAAAAACTCCATAAAAAATACCGGTGAATTAAATTCATTCCGGCAAACTTGCTTCTAAAATATTCTTATTTCTTCAAATCTCATATCAAAGTATTTCTTTGCTACATCAGGATAAGATTTTTCAAAATCAATCATAGCCTTATAAGAACTACAATATCCTTTGGTCTTTTTCATTTCCTGATTTAGCTCACAGAATTGTCTAAAGCTCATCTTTTTATAAAACTGTGGCTGATTGCACCATCTAGCTATTTGAATGTACATACCCTTAAGAGCACTATTTTTATACTTCTCATAGCGCATTATATAAGGCAAGCATCCATATTTCATTAAGATACTTATTCTTTCAAAGGTATTAACTATATCAATAACATCCTGAGAGTCATAAGCTACTAAAACATATAGCTTCGTAGATTTCTTACAGTGATGTCTCCAAAGTAATAATTTCTTTTCTATGAGTAACCTATCATTAATATTGTCAAAAGCGAATATATAGTCTCCATGGTATTTAACATGAGCCAGTCTATTAGCTTTTTCTTCAGTCATAAGCCTGATATCTAAACCCTGTCTAAATTGAAATGGCTTCTTCGTGGTTTCTAGATCATCTAATACCTTACTCCAATTGGAGTAAGCCATAAAGTTATCATCACAGAGATATATTTTAGGCCTATCTATATCTAAGAATTCTTCAACAGGAGAATGATAGAGTACTTTATCATATTTTCTATTTACACAGAAGGAGCATTTTCTAAAACATCCCCTTGTGGTAAATCCAATAGAGTAATCTAAGTAGTCAGCATAATAATTCCTTTTAGCTCCTCTACTAAGCTCTTTAGAAATATACTCATCATAAAGATTGTAATCTGGTATATGGTGTTCAATTTCCTCAGGAAGATCTTTTCCTCCATCAGGGAAGAAGCCTGTTCCACCATATACTATATTTTTACAATTCAATATTCCCATAGGAATTTTAGTGTAAGAAAATACCTTCGAAATATACACTCTATAATAGGAAGGAATTTTTTTATATGAGGATAAAAGGGTAACCTCATTTCCTAACCTTTTCTCATAAGCACTTATCTTCATGAGAGCTAAATTAGGAAATCTTGTACCACCATCAATTAAATCTGCATCAATGATTCCTATATTCATAAGCTTATAATTCCTCTTTGATCATAGATACTGGACTCATCTTTTTTATTTCTAATACATCTATCAAGAGCCATTATAGTAGCAACTATACCATCTATCTTTTCAGTAGATTTCTCCTTATCCGGCTTAATATTACCTGCCGGGTCCTGATGCATAACAACATTACCTGCCATCCACTTAAGAACTGGATTACCTCCATGAGTAATCTTACCTTCCATAAGAAGCTTGTAGAGTTCTTTTGAAGGAGGAGACATATCCTTATAGCCCTGTCCAAAGGGAACTACTGTGAATCCCATCCCCTCAAGATTCTGAACCATCTGCGTAGCCCCCCACCTGTCAAAGGCTATTTCCTTTATATTGTATATTTCTCCTAAGCTTTCTATAAACTTTTCAATAAAGCCATAATGAATAACATTACCTTCAGTTGTTTTTATATACCCCTGTCTTTCCCACACATCATATAGGACATGATCTCTTCTACATCTTAAAGGTAGTGTTTCCTCAGGCAGCCAGAAGAAAGGTAATACTATATAGTTTTCTTCCTCACTTCTCGGTGGGAATACAAGAACAAAAGCTGTAATATCTGATGTACTTGATAAGTCCAGCCCTCCATAGCATACTCTTCCTTTAAGGGATTCCATGTTTATAGGAATATTTCCCTTATCATAGATGTGGTCAGGTATCCAGCAAACTGTTGATGATGTCCAGATATTGAGCCTCAGCTGTTTAAACACATTTTCTTCAGCAGGATTATCGAGGGCATTCTTATAGGCTTCTCTAACTCTTTCAATAGTAATAGTATGACCCAAAGAAGGATTAGCCTTATACCAGTTTGCTTCATCATTCCAGTCATCCTCCTCTGTAAGACCATACACTACAGGATAAAATGAAGGATCAGATTTTCTTCCAGCAATAATATCAAGTGCTTTTGTGTGAAGCTCATAGCAGATGCTATTCTTATCATTACCTGCTGTGGTTATAATAAAAAACAGTGGCTGCTCCCTGGCATCACCAGACCCTTTAGTAAGAACATCATAAAGCTTACGATTGGGCTGTGCGTGGATTTCATCAAATACAAGACCAGATACATTAAGACCATGCTTACCTCCCGTTTCAGCTGACAACACCTGATAGAAGCCTGCATTAGAGTAGTTTACAATTCTCTTACTAGCAGCCATGAGCTTTGACCTTTTCATCAGTGCTGGAGACATTTCAACCATCTGCTTAGCCACGTCAAATACAATAGAAGCCTGCTGACGGTCACAGGCAGCACCATAGACCTCAGCACTAGGTTCATTATCGGCATAAAGCATATACAGAGCTATAGCTGCTGCTAGCTCACTCTTTCCATTTTTCTTGGATATTTCTGTAAATGATATTAAAAACTGTCTTTTACCGTTTGCCTTGACCACACCAAATAAGTCTCTTACTATCTGCTCCTGCCATGGAAGAAGCTCAAAAGCCTTACCTGCCCATTTCCCTTTAGTGTGTTTTAAGTTTTGAATAAAGGCCACAGCTCTATCAGCTTTAGCTTTATCATAATGAGAATCTGGAAGCATAAAGGGTGTTGGTTTATATTCAAATGCCACTATAAACCACCTCCTAAAATCTGCTCCATCTCATCGGTAGCATCCTTAGACC
>JAEXSY010000255.1 GCA_023440105.1 Bacillota bacterium | reverse complement strand
ATAATGTACTCCATAATGATGTAGAGTGGTTAGATGTGATAACAAATAAAGCCAACTCATCTAAGTCAGATGCCTTTGTATCAATACATATTAATTCTTTTGATAAATCAGAGGAACCTAATGGATTGAGTACCTATTATTATACAAAGAGCCACGAGGCGCAAGCAGAAGATAGGGTTTTATTAGCAGAAACCATACAAAATAATATTATAACCTCAGATGGTTGGAAGGATATGGGGGTAAAAGAAGAAAGCTTTGAAGTAATAAGAGATACTACTATGCCTTCAGTACTGATAGAATGTGGATTTATGTCCAACCCCGAGGATAGGAAAAGACTAAGCGATGACGATGTATTAATGAATCTAGCAAATAATATTAATAAAGGTATAGTAGAATATTTAAATAAGAAATAGTCAGTTGGAGGTACAGAAGGTGAATATACAACTAATTAAAGGACATGGATCAGGAAACGAATTCTATATCATCGATGAAGCTCTAAATGAACTTAGACTTACAGAAGAAGATAGAAGAAAAATAGCTATTTGCCTTTGTGATAAGCTATCACCTTTAGGAGCCGATGGTATATTATATCTCTTAGAAGATAAAGAAGCTGACGGAAGAATGAGAATCTTTAATTCCGACGGCTCAGAGGCGGAGATGTGTGGAAATGGTTTAAGACTTATTGGCAGATACCTTATGGAAAAGCTAGGTAAGGATGAAGTTAATATAGCTACCATGAAAGCTCTTTATGAGGTGAGCAAAGTAGAGGATATAGGCAGGGGAATATATACTGTAGAGGTACCTGTAGACACTATAACCTTTGAACCTTCGGCTTTACCATTAAACTATCCAGAGAAGAGCATGCTTTTTAAAGCTCTGCCGCAGCTTTCAGAAAAATATAGCTTTTCTGCAGTTAGCATCACTAATCCGCATCTTGTTGCAGTAGCAGAAGAGATTTTGGACAGCGACCTTACAGAAGTTGGTGTTAAGGCTAATCTTAATAAGGAGCTCCTTCCTAAAGGAACTAATGTTAATTTCGTAAAACTCTTATCGGAGAATAGTATTTTTGTAAGAACCTATGAAAGAGGAGTTGGACTTACCCCATCCTGCGGTACAGGTATGATAGCATCTTCGGTGATAGCATCCTTATACAATACTGATTATAAAAATAAAAAGCTTAAAGTTGTAAATCAGGGTGGGATGATTAACTGTACTGTTAGAGGGAATCTAGAGGATAAGTTCTTAGTGAACTTTTCAGGAAATGCCACATATATCTATAGTACAGCTATTTCTTATGATAATGGAGCCTTTGAGATAATAGAACCAAAAAAGAGCTATTTTGAGGAAGGAAAGGATTATGAAGCCTTTCTTCAAGAAATAAGGAGAAAATATTTGTAAGTAAAAAAATACACTGTATTTTCTGAATATATTGTGATACAATATAAAAATTATAAACAGGGGTAGAGGTGCCATTATTATCAATATTGCATAGTAAGGAAGTGTACCTACATACTCATAACTCTACTCGCTTAAATAGCGGGTTTTTCTTTATATTAAAGTATTGGAGGTACAAAAATGAAGCTGTTTGGTACTATGAATGTAAGAGATAATTGTTTGACCATAGGAGGGAAAAAGGTTACTAATCTGGTCAAGAAGTATGGTACTCCTTTATATGTTATGGATGAGGAGCTTATAAGAAGCACCTGCAGAGCTTATATAAATGCCATGGGACCTAATGATAGGGTCGCCTATGCAGGAAAAGCCTTCCTGACCCTTGCTATGTGCGAGCTTATCCATGAGGAAGGACTGTGGCTGGATGTAGTTTCAGGTGGAGAGCTTTATACAGCCTATAAAGCTGATTTTCCCATGGATAAAGTTTATTTTCATGGTAATAATAAAACTCTTGAGGAAATACATTTAGGAATTAAAACAGGAGTTGGAAGATTTGTTATAGATAATGAGCTGGAGCTTACAAATGTTAATAGAGTTGCTGGCATGTATGGAAGGGTACAAAAGGTTCTCTTAAGAGTTACTCCAGGGATTGAAGCTCATACTCATGAATATATAAAAACTGGACAGCTAGATTCCAAATTTGGTTTTGCTTCTCTGGGAGATAATTTAATGAATATAGTTAAAAAGGCCATAGAGCTTCCAAATATTGAGCTCATGGGTCTTCATTGTCATATAGGCTCACAGATATTTGAGACAGAGCCTTATGAGGAAGCGGCAAGTATTATGGTAGAGCTTATGAAGGAAATAATAGAGGCCACTGGTTATGCCCTTGAAGAGTTAGATTTAGGAGGGGGCTTTGGAATTTATTATAATGAAGGTGATAAGCCTAAAAGCCCAGAAGAATACTGTAGTGCTATAAGAAAAGCTGTAGAAGCTGAGTGTATAAGGCATGATATTAAGAAGCCTATATTAATCATAGAGCCTGGAAGATCCATTGTAGGAAATGCAGGGATAACCTTATATACCATCGGATCCATAAAGGAAATTCCTGATATAAATAAATACGTTGCGGTTGATGGTGGAATGACTGATAATATTAGACCTGCTCTTTATAGTGCTGATTACGGCTGCTTAGTAGCAAACAGGATGCTTCAGGGCTATAGTGAGAGGGTAACTATTTCAGGTAAATGCTGTGAGTCCGGAGATATACTGATAAAAAATGCATCTATACCACAGGTGGTAAGTGGTGATATCCTAGCAGTTATGTCTACAGGAGCTTATTGCTATTCTATGAGCAGCAATTATAATAAAATACCAAAGGCTGCTGTGGTTATGGTTAGTGAAGATAAGGAAAGGCTTATTTGTAAAAGGGAGAGCTATGAGGATATAATCAAAAATGAAATAAGATGACAAAATAATCTAAGGGCTTCTATTTGGAAGCTCTTAATATTTACCATATCTTAATCAATCAAAGATTTAATTTCATTCATATTATGGTATACTAATTATATTATTACAATTAAAGGAGAAGGAAGATGAAATATAAAAAAGAGCTCATAGTTGATAGGATAGAAGAAGAGCTCATTGTAGTCTGTGAGGACTTGCAGGGGAATATAATAAATGTTGATAGGATGCAGATTGAAGGTCAGGTAAAGGAAGGCGATATACTGATATTAAAGGGAGAGAAGTATCGAGTAGATGAAGCTTCCACTGAAAAGAGGAAAAGAGAAATAGATGCTTTGGTGAAAGGTATGTGGGTGGAAGATGAGATTTAACAGAGAAAGAAAAAGAAAGTCCCAAGAAAAGAGTGCAGTTAAACAGCTGATATTTGACTGGGTTATACCTATTGTAGCTGCCCTTATTATAGCAGGATTAATAAATAAATTTGTTCTATTTAAAGTATATATACCTTCTTTATCCATGTATCCTACTTTAGATAAAGGAGACCAGCTTTTCGTTACTAGAGTTTATAATACTGATAAAATCGAAAGAGGAGATGTTTTAGTATTTGACTCTCAGGAGCTTGACCAGCTACTAATTAAGAGGGTTATAGGGCTTCCAGGAGATCAGGTGGAAATAGCTGATGGAACTCTTATGGTAAATGGTGAGGTTATAGAAGAGGATTATGTGGTTTATAATCAAAATATAAGCAGACTCTTTCAGGTTCCTGAAGGGAAATATTTGTTTTTAGGAGATAATAGGGCAAATTCTAATGATAGTAGGTACTGGGATAATCCTTATATAGACGGAGATTCCATAGAAGGGAAGGCTCAAATTAGAATATATCCTTTTAATAAAATAGGCTTTATAGATTAGACATTTAAGAATGTGACAAGAAATTAGGAGGTAATTATATGAAGGAAATTGATGTTAAGGTAGAATTGCTGCAGGAGGAATTAATTGAAAGCACTCAGAGACTTTTAAGGATTAGAAGCCTTGAGGAAAAGGCACTTCCAGGAATGCCTTTTGGTGAAAAGGTAAATGAAGCTTTAGAAGAAGCTCTACATATAGCAGAGAGTCTTGGCTTTAAAACAGTAAATCTAGATGGATATTTAGGTTATGCTGAATATGGAGAAGGGGAAGATTATGTAGCTGTTTTAGGACATTTAGATGTGGTTCCTGAAGGAGATGGCTGGCTTTACCCACCTTATGGAGCTGAGATTCATGAAGGTAAGCTCTATGCTAGAGGTGCCTTAGATGATAAGGGACCAATCATGGCTGCATTATATGGGTTAAAGGCTGTAGTTGATGCCGGTCTTACTCTATCTAAGAGAGTTAGAGTGATTTTTGGCACTAATGAAGAGAGTGGCAGTGGTGAAATGTTTTATTATAATCAGAGAGAAAAGTCTCCTATAGCTGGCTTTACCCCTGATGCTGACTTTCCTGTAATTCATGCTGAGAAGGGCTTTATGGTATTTGACTTAGCAAAATCCATAGAATCAAACAGCAAAAGAAGCATAAAGGTGGAAAGCATTAAAGGAGGAAACAGGGCTAATGTAGTCCCTGATTACTGTGAAGCAAAAATTATCACTGATGATCCAGCCAATGTAATCTCTTATCTCAGTGAATATAAATATGAGACCCCTTGTGACATAAACTATACACGCCATGATGAAGGGGTAACTCTAAAGTCTTATGGAGTATCTGCTCATGGAAGTACTCCTGAAGCAGGAAAAAATGCAGTGATGCAGCTTTTAGGTTTCTTAGGTACCCTTCCTCTAGAGTACACAGATATAGGAAACTTTATTTCCTTTGCTAATAAATATATCGGTACCGAAATCCATGGAAATTCATTAAATATTGGCTTAGAGGATGAGGTATCAGGAAAATTAATCTTTAATGTGGGTATAATTAATTATAGTGGTAGTGAAGCAGCGCTTACTATAAATATCCGCTATCCTGTTACCTATAAGCTAGAGGATGTATTAAAGCCTCTGGAGCTTAAGCTTTTTGAGAATAATATTGAGATGAAAAATTTAATAGAGGATAAGCCTTTATACTATCCTAAGGATCATTTTTTAGTTAAGACCCTTCAAAAGGTTTATGAGAAGCATACAGGCGGGCAGGAAGAACCTTTAGCTATTGGTGGAGGTACCTATGCAAAAACCATGAAAAACATAGTGGCTTTTGGTCCATTGTTCCCTGGTGACCCTGATGTTATACATCAAGTAAATGAATATATTGAAATTGATAAGCTAATACAATGTGCAAAGATATATGGTGAAGCGATATATCAATTGGCTAAATAGCCTTAAGAAGGGAGTGAATTTAACCGGTTATTATCGGGATATATGAACAATAATATCAATAAAAATAATAAGAACAGCAATAACAAAAAAAATAATGATAACCAGAATAAGAATAAGTGGAAGTTTAACCTCATTTATGTAGGTATTGTACTGGTGATTCTCTTAATTTTTAATAACGTAAGGGAATCCATGTATACAGAAAAAATTCGATATGACGAGTTTTTGGCCCTATTAAATAGCAATAAAATAGAAGAGGTCAAAATTACAAATGATAGATTAGTTATAACTCCAAAAGAAGGATCAGAATATGGAGATAAGACCCTTTACACTGCTTATATTGGTGATGAAAAGCTCGTGGATAGACTTGATGCAGCTGATGTAAAGTATTCAGGCCCTGACAACAATAATTCCTTCATTTTAGAGCTACTTATGGCATACGCCCTACCACTTATATTCTTCTTCTTCATAGGAAGAATGATGTTTGGGCGCATGGGCAAAAAAATGGGCGGAGGAGGAGTGATGTCCTTCGGAAAAAACACTGCAAAGCTCTATGCTGAAAGCGAAACAGGAATTACCTTTAAGGATGTAGCGGGACAGGAGGAGGCAAAAGAGTCCTTAAGAGAGATTGTTGATTTCCTTCATGATCCTAAAAGATATACAGACATTGGAGCAAAGCTTCCTAAGGGAGCCCTTCTTGTTGGACCACCTGGAACAGGAAAAACCCTACTGGCTAGAGCTGTAGCAGGTGAAGCTCATGTACCCTTCTTCTCCTTATCAGGATCTGATTTTGTTGAGATGTTTGTAGGAATGGGTGCTGCAAGAGTGAGAGATTTATTCAAGCAGGCAGAGGAAAAATCCCCTTGTATTGTATTTATCGATGAAATAGATGCTATAGGTAAGAGTAGGGATAATGCCATAAGCTCAAATGATGAAAGAGAGCAGACCTTGAATCAGCTCCTTTCAGAGATGGATGGCTTTGATGCCACTAAAGCAGTGGTTATACTAGGAGCAACCAATAGACCAGAGGTTTTAGATAAAGCATTATTAAGACCTGGACGTTTTGATAGAAGGGTTATAGTGGATAGACCTGATTTAAAGGGAAGAGAAGATATATTAAAGGTACATTCTAAGGGAGTAAAGATGGATCCCTCTGTGGATTTAGGGGCAATTGCCAGAGCTACCCCTGGTGCTGTAGGAGCAGACCTTGCTAATATGATCAATGAAGCTGCCCTGAGAGCAGTTCGGGAAGGTCGTAAAATGGTTGTTCAGGAGGATTTAGAGGAATCTGTTGAGGTTATACTTGCAGGTAAGGAAAAGAAGGACAGAATAATGTCTCCTAAGGAAAAGAGGACAGTAGCCTTCCATGAGGTAGGTCATGCGCTGGTAGCTGCTTTACTTAAGAATACAGATCCAGTGCATAAAATAACTATCGTCCCCAGAACTATGGGCTCCTTAGGCTACACCATGCAGCTTCCAGAAGAAGATAAATATCTTGTTTCTAAAGAAGAGATGCTGGATCAGATAACCGTTATGTTTGGTGGAAGAGCAGCAGAGGAGGTAGAGTTTAACAGCATATCTACCGGTGCCTCCAATGATATAGAAAGAGCCACACAAGCAGCAAGAAATATGGTAACCATCTATGGTATGACAGAAGAATTTGATATGATGGCCTTAGAATCTGTAAGCAATAGATATTTAGACGGTAGGCCTGTTAGAAACTGCAGTGATGAAACCTCTGCTAGGATTGATGAGGTTACCTTAAATATAATAAAAAGCTGTCACAAAAAGGCTATTGATCTTCTAGAAGAAAATAGAGCACTTTTAAGTGAAATTTCTGAGAAGCTTCTAGAAAAAGAAACCCTTTTTGGAGAAGAATTTATGGCAATGGTTAAGGCTTACCAGGAAGGATATAGCAATGAACTAGCTGTAGATGACAGTTCTGATGAAAATAGAAAAGAAGAGTAATTTATATAAAACCCCGGTTTATCCGGGTTTTTATTCCGTTGGAGGTGTGAGATGAATATATCAGTAAATAAGGATAGGGAGATGGATTTGGAGCTTTTAAAGCTTAAATTGACCCTACAGGTAATAGATAATGAAATATTGGTTTATCTTGCAAAAAGGAAGGATATTGGCCAGTATATACTGGATTACAGAAAAAAAGCCTTGGAAGAATTTAAGGATGATGAAGATAAGATAGCGGAATATTTTGATCATGAACGTTTTGTGAAAGAAGAAGCCTACAGCACTATCGACAGAAGGTTAAAGGAGCTTACTATATTAAAGGAAAGTCCTTATTTCGGTAGAATTGAGTTTAATGACAAGGAATATAATGAAGAGGAAAAGCTCTACATAGGACGATTTGGCGTTACTCCAGAGGGAAGCTTCGAGCCAGAAATTGTAGACTGGAGAGCTCCTGTGGCCTCTCTTTTTTATAAAGGTACTCTAGGAAAGTCAGAATATAATTCTCCTTCAGGACCTGTAGAGGTTTTTATTGAAGGTAGAAGACAGTATATAATCAAAAAGGCGAAGCTAATAGGGATGTTTGACTCAGAAATAGATGTTAAGGATGATATTCTTCAGCTCGTACTTTCCTCCAATTCTTCAGAAAAACTAAAAGATATAATCATGACTCTTCAGAAGGAGCAGGATGAAATTATAAGGCAGCCTAGGGAGATATCTGTTGTGGTTAATGGTGTTGCTGGCAGTGGTAAGACTACTGTAGCACTTCAT
>JAEXSY010000128.1 GCA_023440105.1 Bacillota bacterium | reverse complement strand
CTCTTAAGCTTATCTAGATAAGCGCTGGCACTAATAGCTGCTATAAGCCCTTCTCCCGCTGCCTTTATATACTGATAGGGTTTTCCTACACAGTCTCCTGCAGCAAAACAACCAGGTATGTTTGTATTCATTAACCTATCTACTGCAATATGGTTATCTTCTATCTTCAACCCAGGTACTAGCTGACCTGGGGAAATACTATCCCTTAGCACAAATATCCCATCGGTTAATATCTTTTGGTTTTTTAACACCATATGAGTAACCCTGTCTTCTCCTGCTATCTCTATTGGCTTATCCTTAATTACCTCAATAGATGGTACTAGCTTTAATTCTCCTGAATACATCGGTATGTAATAAAGCTTTGATGCCAGCTCACTAACATAATTAGCTTCTTCCTCAGCCTCTTTGTTATAGCCAATTATAGCTACAGTCTTTCCTCTATATAATGGAGCATCACAGGTTGCACAATAGCCAACACCTCTGCCTATGAAATGTTCTTCTCCTGGAAAAGGCCTCGTATATTCTATTCCTGTAGCTAAAATTACAGTTTTCACTTCATAGATCACATCATTAACCATGAGAGCAAAATAATCTCCCATAGCATAAACATTATTGATTCTCTCTGGAACTATTTTAATATCCATAGAATCGATATGTTCCCTAAAGCTATTCTTAAGCTCATTGCCAGACACATTAACAAAGCCTAAATAGTTATTGATCTTTTCTGCCTTTGTAACCTTAGCACTCAGGTCCTCATTACCAAAAACTATGATATTCTTGTTTCTTATCTTCCCATTAATAGCTGCAGATAATCCTGCTGGCCCAGTTCCTATAATCCCAATGTCATATCTCTCCAAAATAATCTCCCCTAATTAAATTATATATGAAGTTTAATCATCTTCTCTATTTCATGCTTTGGCCTAAATCCAACGATTGTATCAACAACTACTCCATCCTTAAATATTATTAAAGTAGGTATGCTGGTTATCCTATATTTGCTGCTGATCTGAGGATTTTCATCCACCTCTACCTTTGCAAACTTTACTTCTGGAATCTCAGTGGCAAGACCCTCTATGATAGGGGATATCATTTTACAAGGTCCACACCAGGTAGCCCAAAAATCTACTAAAGCGACACCTTTATAATTCTCTACTTCATTAACAAAGTCATTATCTCCAACATGAATCAACATTAATAAAACCTCCATTTTTTAATATAACATACCCCTAAGGGGTACTATATTTTTATATTATAGTATATTAAAACCCCTGTCAATGGACTGAGGTTCTAATGCTAGTATATTATATATAAGGATAATAATCTAATAGTTTATTATCCTTAATAAAAAATTAATCACTTTTCGTAGGTTCCTTTAATTACCGCTTTACCTTCCTTAACATGGATTTTTCCTTTGGCTATAACTTGATTTATAGACAAGTCTTCCTTATGGAGCAGAACAATATCTGCATCCTTTCCTGCTGCTATTTCCCCCTTTTGCTCTAGCTTAAATATTCTTGATGGATTAGTGGTAACAGTTTTCAGCACCTTATCTAAAGGAATATTATGTTCCAGTACTGCTGCTCTTACTTCCTGAAAGAGAGAAGCCACGGAGCATATTCCAAGGCCCACAATTTCATTTTTTTCATTAAAGGTTGGCATACTACCATTTCCATCAGAGGAAAAAGTTATATTATCTTCTAAAACTCCATTTTCTATTAATTTTTTAAAAGCTTCTGAAGCTCTCACCTCTTCTGGCTCCATATCTTCAGGGTTAAAGCTTGTAGAAAGGTCTATATTCCCTCCTAGCTTAGCAAATTTAACAGCCTCACGGAATACTCTTCCTTCTCGATTACAATGAGTAGGCAGTACTTGAGATATTGGAATCTCTGCTTCTTCCATGAGCCTGAAAAGATATTCAAACTTCTTCCTTCCAGTACCTAAATGAATATTTACCACGCCGCTTTTCCCTGAGAGCATACCTCCTACCCTAGCCAGAGCCACAGTTCTTATAAACTCCTCATAGGTAGGCTGAGATGATCGATGGTCCGACAGTGCAATTTCACCAACACCTATCACTTTATCGATGAGCATCATATCCTCTTTAATACTACTGGTTAGAGGCTTCACCGGAATTTCATAGCTGCCTGTATAAATACGGGTAGTTAATCCCTCACTTTCAAGTCCGCAGGCTTTAGCATAAAGACTGGTTAGATTTCTACAAACATTATCCGTACCCAGGCAACCTATAACAGTAGTTATCCCTGCTGTTGTAAGGTCTGATAGTTGAATCTCAGGCGTCCTTGTGGCAAATCCACCTTCACCTCCGCCACCAACAATATGAACATGATTATCAATAAATCCCGGAACCAATAAAAGCTCCTTTCCTTCTATAACTTCTATAGATATGAAATCCTCAGGCACCTCTAATTTATCATATATACCTTCAATTTTATCCCCAACTATTACAACAGTTTTTATCCCTAAATAATCTGGAGAGTACACCTCAACATTCCTTATAACCTTAAGCATATTTCACCTCACTTTTTTCTAAAGAACAATTAATTATTTGGCCTATAAGCTAGTTTTTTCATTTTTCCTATCTGTTATTCTATTATAAATTGCTTGTGCAATCTTAGCGCTTAAAACTCCTAGTATTATTCCTCCTGCTATATCTGAAGGAAAATGAACAAATAGATACAGCCTAGAGAAAGCAATAAGAGCAGCCAGTATCAAAAAATACTTTCCATACCTTTTTATATTAATCGCTAAAGCAGTAGCCACTGCAAAGGAAGAGCCTGTATGCCCTGATGGAAAAGAAAAGCTTGTAGGTTCTGTAATTAATAGCTTTAATTCTTCCATACCAATAAATGGTCTTGCCCTCTGAATTAGATTCTTAATAACAACCTCTCCTAACAAAGTAGTTATCAATAGAGCCATTAACCCAATAATCCCAGCCTTCCTATACTTTTTTGTAATAATAAGCATAAGAGATATCACAATCCATATAAGTCCCCGATCTCCCAAAAATGTTATAAAAGGCATTACTCTATCCATAAAGTCACTCTGCAATACATCCTGAATTCCCTTTAATATGCCTATATCTATTTCATTGATAAATGTCACAATATCATGCATCCTACAACCTCCAAATTTTCTATAAAATCAATTATTCCTTGAAGCATACTTCATCAATATACTACATCATATAATAATCATTATATTTATAATTATCACTCCTTACAACATTTCTAGATCAGTACTATAACTATCTGTCCCCATTGTATCTCCAGGAATATATATTTCCCCTTCACTTATAACACAATAAGCTCTCTTGCCTCCAAAAAAAAGCCATAAAGCTGCCCCCTCAGCAGCCCTATGACTCACCCCAAATCCTTCTCACACCCTCGCCTATATCTTTTTCTCTCATCTTTTGCTCTTATCTTTTGCTCTTATCTCTTATCTTTTGCTCCTGTTCCTTATCTTTTGCTCGTATCTTTTATCTCTTCACTTTTCACTCTTACTTCTTCACTGCACTTTGCTCTTATCTTTTATCTCTTCACTTTTCACTCTTAGCTCTTCACTGCTCTTTGCTCTTACTTCTTCACTATTACTTATTAGGGACTACACTCTTCTCCTCCCCATCAACAATTTGAAACTCCCTAAGCATATAAGTGAACCTTGCTCCATGCCCTTCTGCTGCCTCCAGGAAATACTGCTCCTTTATTATGAATACTCCACCCTTAGTATTATCTAAAACATGATATTTAACGATAATAGAATCAAAGTCATTACCCTCCTTACCCTTTATCATTATGCCCTTAACTGGATCCGTTTCTTCTTCCTTTGTAACCTCTGGGAATATCTTTGATAGCTCCTGCTCTAGCTTTGCTACCTCCTCCTCTAGAGTAGTATTTTCCTGCTGATATATCTCCATGAAAACATCAGGGAGCTGAACCTCTGAAGAACCATTATATATAGATTCTATTATATCCTTGTCCCCTTCAGTTCTTAAGGTATATCTCTCACTATCATAATACATTATATATCCCATTTTACTTTCATTAAGCTGAAGATCCGTTTCTTCCTTATCTCCTTCTAATTCCTGAGTAATCTGTTTTTCTGGTGCAAAAAACTCCTTAAACTTTGCTATAGCTGTCTGTCCTGGATCTGTAGCAGCCAGTATAATTATTGCCAAAGCAGCTGCAGTACCAACCTTTACCCACATAAATCTATCATTTTTCTTTTTCATAGTCTCCTCTCTCTTATCTGCTTCTTCTCTTTTACTTATTTCCAAGGAAATATTCTTCCAAACTTCTCTTTCTGCCCCTTCCATATTGCTGCTGCCCTTCATCATAGCTTCCCTCATGTCTTCACTAAAATTTGTACTCATCGTATTCCTCCCCCATATTACTTTTTTTAAGGAAATCCTTAAGCTTCTGCCTTCCTTTGAAAAGCCTAGATTTTAACGTATTGATATTAATATCTAAAATCTCAGCTATTTCCTTCTCCTTAAACCCTCTAAAATACATAAGTATTATTGCTACCCTTTGATTTATATTCAGTCTGCTTATTCCCTTATATAATAATGAATATTTATCAGAATAAAAGTCTTCATAATATTTTTCTTGTTCCTGCTCTACAGGAAAATCCTCTAAAAATACTGTCTTAGAATTTTTCTTTAATAAACTATAGCACTCATTAACCAATGCCCTATATAAATATGGCTTGAAAGGTCTTTCTTCATCAAAGCTATCTATGGAAAAATATATCTTCACAAAGCACTCCTGAACTGCATCCTGTGCCATTGCTTTATTTTTTGTAATTAAATAAGCTGTTCTTAGAGCATAGGAAGCATATTTATTATACAAAGCTTCAAAAGCATGCTTATCTTTGTTTTTTATTCCGTTTATAATTTCCTTTTCCATTTCCCCCTCCTCTTAATCGTTATATAGCTATAATAAACAATTATTTTATCTATAATATAATTACCCCCAACTTTAACCAAAAGTTTTCAAACTAATTCAATTATATCTCTTGCTCTTATCTTTTTTCTTTGCCCTTATCTTTTTGCTCTTGTCCCTTTTTCTGCTCCTTATCTCTTCCACTCTTACTCTTCAACTCTTCACTGCTCTTGTCTTTTAAACTCTTAGCTCTTAGTTTTTACTTCTTACTTCTTACCTATCTTTTCAACTCTTCACTTTTCACTCTTACCTCTTCACTGCTCTTTGTTCTTCACTGCTCTTTATCTTTTTGCCCTTATCTTTTATCTCTTCACTCTTACTTTTTAGTTCTTCACTGCTTTTCCCCTCTTACCTAAAATAAGTTATTATATTTCCCTTATTTACTTTTAATAAATAAGTGATAAAATTAATTAAAAGAGGTGATATATTATGAGTGGAATGGAGCTTTGTCCTAAATTTGAAAAGGCCTTTCAGCTCTTAGGGAAAAAGTGGAACGGCCTCATAATTCAATCACTTATGGATGGTCCTAAGCGATTTTCAGATATAAAGTCATTAATCCCTGAATTAAGTGATAGAATGCTCACAGAGCGTTTTAAGGAACTGGAAATGGAAGAGATTATAGTGAGAAGTGTTTATCCTGATATACCTGTTCGTATAGAGTATTCTCTTTCAGAAAAAGGCCGTGCTTTAAAAGCCTCAATGGACGATATACAGCATTGGGCTGAAAAATGGATTGATTAGTAAAAAGCGACTTTGTCGCTTTTTTTACTTTACATACATAGGAGAACAAGAGGTTAAAATTGTTTAAACAATTACAGAAAAGAAAGCAAGGTTTTTTTTATAAGGTATAATTTATATATATTGTTAACAACAGGAGGTTTCTAATGGATAATAATAATTCTATTATAAGAGGCTATATAGGAACTTATACTCATGGAGAAAGTAAAGGTATTTATACTTTTACATTTGACTTAAGAAGTGGATCAATCCAAGATATAGCCTTAGGGGCAGAGCTACAAAACCCCACCTATACAGTAATCGATAAGGAAAATAAATGCTTATATTCTGTAATAAAATCACCAGAGGAGAAGGATCTTGAAAGCAATGGAGTTGCTGCCTTTTCTATTGATGCTGGTAATGGACGATTAAAACTGATTAATTATGAAACCTTAACAGGCAAGTCT
>JAEXSY010000001.1 GCA_023440105.1 Bacillota bacterium | reverse complement strand
CTTCTAGAGCTATCAAAACAAAAGGTTGTATCAATTAAGCAGAGCGATAATTTTAGCAGTATAACTATAGAAAGGGTAACAGATAAGACTGATGAATAACTTAAAATATGAGCAATTTGAGTTTGTTGAAGTATCAAATAAAAGAGAATTAATGTCAGTTGTAGAATCTCTATTGTTTGTTAGCGGAGAACCTCTCACTATAAAAGAAATTTCTTCGATATTAAAGACAAATATCTCCCATACAGAAGAAATATTAGAGTCTCTTTCTGCTGAGTATGAAGATATCAGCAGAGGAATAAAGCTGATAAACATAAATAATAGCTATCAACTTGTAACGAAGCCTCAAAACAGTGATTATATTCATGAATTGGTAAAAGGAAATACAAGGCAATTTTTATCTCAAGCTTCACTCGAAACGCTAGCAATAGTAGCCTATAAACAGCCTATTACTAGAATCGATATAGATGAAATAAGAGGAGTGAAAAGTGATAGTGCAGTACAAAATCTAATGGAGAAGGGACTTATTAAAGAAAGAGGTAGATTAAATGTGCCTGGTAGACCAATATTATATGTCACTACGGAAGAGTTCTTAAGACAGTTTGGACTAGTAGATTTAGAGGAATTACCAAGCTTGCAAGAATTATTAGAAAAATACTCACAAGAGAGCAATGAAGAAGAACAATAGAAGAGGGTCCTAAGTTGTTTTGTTAAATGACTTAGGACTCTTTTGTTTATCATTCCTTCTTTTTTGAATTTAATAAATCCATTATTTGAGGAATGCTGTCTACAATCCTATCATAGGTATTTACCTGGTCTACTGGAAATAATCTTATGGTATCATTTTTAATTACTAAAAATGCTACTGGTCTTATAGTAACTCCTGCTCCAGAACCGCCTCCAAAAGGAAAATCTTTTTCTTCTCTAATTTCTTTAGAAGTGCTAAATTCACTTCCTCCTGAAGCAAATCCAAAGGAAACCTTAGATATAGGCACTATAGTACTGCCATCTTTACATTCTATAGGTGAGCCTACAATAGTATTCACATCTATTATTTCTTTAATATTTTCAAGAGTGCTTTTCATTAGCTTTTCAATATGATTATTATCTGTCATAAACTATCCCTTACGGGATATTCACCTCCAATGTTTTTTGAATAACATAAATATACGTATAATTTTACCTATATTAGCTTTAATTATACTATTTAGAGAAAAGTTGAAATGTAGGACATCATCAGAGGTTGGAAGTATGGTAAAGCTATAATTTTTGATATTAAAGTAGTCTTTTATATAACCATAAAATAAAGGAGGAACTGAATTAAATAAACCATAAATTAGAGCTGTCTCAGCAGCATCCTCACATTGGTAAGATACTTTTAAATTAGTGTAAAGAGATGGCTTTGACTTATTTTTTCTCAAAGAAGTTAATATCTTCAGGAACTTTGAAAATTTGTGTTCTACTGGTTTTGATTTATGGGCTTTTCTTTTAAACGCCTTTTTTGGAGGATATAGAGTTATAACTTTATATTTATATACAGCTATGGATAGTTGTATATCTAAGCTCTTATTATATTCCAGGTTTAGAATTAGATTAATAGGAAAAAATAAAACAGTTACTAAGGATACAAGTATAATTGTTGTATTTAGCATTTTATTCCACCTTCTTTTAAATGTTATTATTGTATCCACCAATAGGATAAATATTCTAAGTAAATATTTGATGAGGTGATGTGATGAAACATATTATTAAGCTTCTATTAGTAATTTATTTATTTACAGGATGTCCATATAAAACTTTAGCTGCACCTATAAATGTAAAAGCCGTAAATGCTATAGCTATAGATGCAAGAAGTAGAGTTATATTATATGACAAGGATGGACATAAGCCTGTATCCATGGCAAGTACTACAAAGATAGTAACCGCATTAATTGCTTTGAATTATGATTCTTTAAATGAAAAGTTTATTATTAGTCCTAAGGCAGCACAGGTAAGGGGATCAAAGGTAGGTTATAAAGCTGGAGAGGAAATAACAGTTTTAGAATTAGTTTACGGACTTATGCTTAGATCTGGAAATGATGCTGCTATAGCCTTAGCTGAAGGAATTAGCGGTTCAGTAGATAAGTTTGCTGATCTGATGAATGAAAATGCTAAAGAAATGGGAATATTAAACACTAATTTTCAATCACCTCATGGTCTAGACAGTGAATATCATTTTTCTTCGGCATATGATTTGGCTTTAGCTACTATAAAAGCAAAGGAAAACCCCATATTCAATAAAATAGTAGCTACAAAATTTATCTCTAAATCAGAAACTGATTTTACTAGAGATTATAGCAATATAAATAAAATATTGTGGAAGGAGGATGCTACTGGAGTGAAAACTGGGTATACAGGACTGGCTGGAAAATGTTTAGTTAGCTCCTTCGAGAAAGATGGAAATGAGATTATTATTGTGTTATTAAATAGTAACCAGCGCTTTGAAGAAACGGAGAGGCTATATAAGAACATTAAGGAAAATTATGAATACAAGTGTTTATTTACAAAAAATCAAGTTATAAAAGTGTTATCCACTGATAAGGGAAAGATAAAGCTCGGACTTAGAGAACAATTAATACTGCCTGTTAAAAAAGATTCTGAACTAACTAAAGAGATAATAGTTAATAAGGAAATAGAGCTAAAAGGCGAGGTTAAAAAAGTTAATATAGGAGGAATTAGAATATTTCAAGATGCCCAATTAATCTACGAAGCACCTCTTCAGATTATACAGTAATTGATAAAAGCCTGTTAAGATAAATAGCTTAACAGGCTTTTGTCTTTTAAAGAACTGTAACAATTATATGTAATGCTAATACTTTAATATTAAGGTACTATGGATTATAACAACAGGGGATGTGAAAAAGGGATGTATGAGGTTAAAAATTGTATTGATGCAGGTTCGGAATATTGTCCTTGCCACCTAGCAAAAACAGGAGAATGTATAATATGTTCTCAATTATCAGGAAAGAGCTTTTGTGATTGTAAGAATTGGAAAGGGACCTGCATACTTCAGGAATACTATAGAAATGGCAATAAGCCAAAAAGTCAGAGAAAAACTTATAATGGAACTATTATAAAAAAAGAATATGAAGACAAAGGCATTCTAAAACTTACAATTAAAGCACCAATTTCTTTAATTAAAGGGTTAAATAGACTTGGAAGCTTTGTTTTTATTAGGAATGAAAGCTCTCTAGAGTTCTACGATTGTCCTATTTCTATTTTAGATGCTGATGAAGAAAAAGAAGTTATTTCAGTAGCTATTGAAATAAGAGGTATCAAAACAAAGACCATAGAAAGCATTAATGAAGGAGAAAATATACTGCTCAGAGGACCTTTCTGGAATGGAATTTTTGGAGTGAAAAAACTAAATGAACTAAGAAATGATAAAGTTATTGTTTTAGGAAGAGGTATCGGAATCGCACCTCTTATACCAGTTTTAAAAGAATTGAGTTTCAGGAATAATAAAGTTTTTCTTATTCTAGATAAAGGGGATTTTAAAGAATATATATTTAATAATGAGCTGGCATTCTTTCAGGGAGAAATGGTTTCAATGAGGATTTTTGAAAATGGAGAACTGAGTAATGAACTTAAGGAGTGTTTATTTAATTTAATAAATAAGCAGGGATACTCACATCTTCACATTTCTGGACCAGATATACTTGCTTATAAGCTTACTAAAGAATATAAAAATTCACTTACCTTGTCTTGTTGTAATAATGCTAAAATGTGCTGTGGAGAGGGTGTATGTGGAAGCTGCAGCAGCAGATATAGTGGTCATATAGTAAAAAGATTATGTAAGGTTCAATGTGAACCCAATAATTTATTTGAGGGAAGGAGACTTATCTAAATGAAGGTGATAATTATTGGTGGTGGTTGGGCTGGCTGTGCTGCAGCTATTTCTGCAAAAAAAGCTGGTGGAGAGGTGCATATATATGAAAGAACAGATATGCTCCTTGGCCTTGGTAATGTTGGAGGAATAATGAGGAACAATGGAAGATATTCTGCCAGCGAAGAAATTATTGCTATGGGTGGCGGTGAGCTGATAAATATTACCGATTCATTGTCCAGGCATAAGAATATTGACTTTCCAGGACATAAGCATGCATGGTTGTATGATGTAAATAGAATTGAGCCAGCAGTTAGAGAGCTATTGATTAATTTAGGTGTCAATATACATTTAGAAAGCAGAATTACCGATGTTATCATGGAAGAGAAAAAAATAAAAGGGATTTATATAGAAAATAAAGAGCTGGTAGAGGGAGATGTGTTCATTGAAACAACAGGCTCTACAGGACCTATGGGGAACTGCTTAAAATATGGGAATGGCTGTGCTATGTGCGTTTTGAGATGTCCTTCCTTTGGTCCTAGGGTTAGTTTGAGTTCAAGAGCAGGGATAGAAGATTTTCAAGGGGAGAGGGAAGAGGGAGTTTTAGGTGCAATGAGCGGTTCCTGTAAGCTTGCTAAGGATAGTTTATCAGAGGAGCTCGTTAGAAAGCTAGATGAAGAGGGAGTTGTAGTATTAAAGATTCCTGAAGAAGAAGTGAATATGGAAAAGTTAAAGGCAAAGGTATGTCAACAATATGCACTAAAGGAGTATGCAGAAAATATAATATTACTAGATACGGGAAATGCAAAGTTAATGACTTCTTACTATCCACTTAATAAGCTTAGAAAATTCCCTGGCCTAGAGAAAGCAAAATATATTGATCCATATGCTGGTGGCAAAGGTAATTCAATAAGATATTTATCAGTAGCACCTAGGACTGATGATATGAAAATTAATGGGATTGACAATATGTTCTGTGCAGGTGAAAAGTCAGGACTTTTTGTGGGCCATACTGAAGCTATTGCTACTGGAGCTCTTGCAGGTCATAATGCTATAAGATATACCATGGGCATGCCTCTTTTGATACTTCCTGCAAGCACTGCTGTAGGGGATATAATTTCCTATGCCAACCATAAGATATTAACGAAGGAAGGTAGAAGAAATAGATATACCTTTGCCGGGGGGGATTATTTTAACAGAATGCTTTCTTTAGGATTGTATTCTACGGACAAAGAGGAAATAAATAATAGGATTAGTAAGCTAAATCTTAATGATGTTTTTTCCTGTAAATTAATATGAATAAACAGAAGTTAATAAGGAGATGAGCATATGTCAAGAAGATGTAGACCTTCTGCCTGCTGCAACAGCTGCTGTCAGTGGGGTGGAAATAATGGATTTTCTGGTTTTGGAGGGGATATATTTAATAATCCTACTTC
>JAEXSY010000498.1 GCA_023440105.1 Bacillota bacterium | reverse complement strand
CTACATACACCTTTCCATTTTTAACAGCAGAAAGCTCTTTATAGCCTTCTCCTGATATAAAGCCATCATAATAAAAGGGCGCTAGGAGTATTATATCCGGATCTTCTTCAATCAGCTTCTCCTTGCTATAAACCCAACCTGTAACATCCATAGCAATATTGTCTCCCCCGGCAATTTCTATCATCCTATTTATAAAGGTTTCTCCGGTAGCTGTATAATCTCCTGACTGACCATAATCAACCACATAGTAAACCGTTGGTTTTTCAGTCTCTTTTACAAGGTTCTGAACCTCTTCTACCTTAGACTTTATATTATTTATTTTCTCTTTAGCCGTCTCTTCTATATTAAATACCTTACCTAAGGTTTCAATTCCTTCATAAACTCCTTCAAAGCTATCGCCATCGTAAAGAGTTATAACGGTGATACCTAAGTTTTGAAATTTCTTCTGAAGGTCCTCGTCAAAGAAGGTAGATGCTATAACTACATCGGGCTGAAGCTCTGCGATTTTCTCTATATCTAAGTCCACGAAATCTCCCACAGACTCTACCTCTAACACTTCCTCTGGATAATCGGAATAGCTGTTTCTTCCAACCACCTTATCTCCTAAGTCTAAGGCATAGAGCATTTCTGTTATATTAGGAGCCAGTGCTATCACCCTCTGAGGCTCACCCTTTATCTCTAGACTTTCTCCTAGGGAATCCTCTATTGTAATAGGATAATAATCGTCCGCTACATTTTCCCCATTATCCTTAGAGGCTCCCTTAGTACATGCAGAAAAAACCATCATAAATACCATGGCTGTCATAAGTAAAATAATACCTTTTAATCTTTTCACTTCTTTCCTCACTTTCCTAAAGAATAGAGCTTATCTATTCTTTAATTTCATATAAAATAAAAAAAGCACTATGCTTCGGCATGGCGCTATTAGAATCTAATTTTCATTAGAGGAGATGAGTATCCCCTGCTTCTAACACCCTCCCACCGAAGGCTTATAAGAAATAAATCACAGGCAGGTCTCCTGACTTTTGAATCTTCCCTTCCCTTATCCTTCCCTCCGAGGTGGAGGTGGTTACACTAAGGTTCAGTCCTCAATTACAGTAACGGGGGTTGTTGTGGACTTGCACCACATTCCCTTTTCACCTTTTGCAAGGCACCTATGATATACTATTTAGTTAATATTACCTATACTTCTACTCTATTATAGGTTTATTATTATACAATTTCAACCATATCTTTCATTTATGATAAATTTAAAGGTTAAATAGAAATAATTAAAAGGAGAGCGAGGGTAACTAACTCATTAATTGCTCCTAAAGAATCTCCCGTTATTCCTCCTATTTTATCTTCACATAATTTATTAAATAAAAAAACTATTACAGTGGTAGTTATAATATTTACCCCAATACTTACCAGTGATAAACCTGATATAAAGCCAATAGTCATAGCTCCTGCTATATTTACTATCAATTGACTAATTCCCACGTTATTTATAAAAAGGTTTCCCAGACCCCCTTCTTTGGCAGGCTTACCTATAAGGCATAATAATACTATGGAAGCTCTACTTATCATGGGAATAAAAATTAAAGCGGCGGTAAGCTCTTCATTCACAGTTATATACTTATATGCTTCAAATTTAATGAGAAGATTAATTATTATTCCTATAGCAGCAAAGGTACCAATTCTGCTATCCTTCATTATATCCAGAACCTTATCTCTTCCCTTAGCAGCAAAAAAGCCATCGCAGGTATCTCCAAAGCCATCAATGTGAAAGCCCCCAGTAATAAATACATCTATAAGTATTAACAATATTGAAATAGAATATATGGGAATATTTCCTCTTAATAACCTATAAATAGCATATTGCAAAATACCAATAATAATTCCTATAATAAAGAAAAAATATGCACCTCTTTTAAAATTTTCTTCTCTACAGGGAAGCTCCTTCCTTACAGGAATCCTTGTGAGTAGTTGAATCATAAGTAAAAAATCCTGAAAAAACTTTTTCATAGCTCCTCCTACTTAAGCCTTAGGGGTATACCACAGGCAACAAAATAAGCCTCACTGCATAAGGCTCCCAGCTCTTGATTCACCCTGCCTAAAATGTCTGTAAAAATTCTTCCTAAAGGGTATTCTGATATGAGGCCCATACCAACCTCATTGGTAATTATAATAAGAGTTCTATTTAGTCTTATACAGACTTCCACAAGGCTCCTAAACTCACTCTTAATATCCTTTTCTATAGCTTCTAATACACCCTTATCAATGGTGTCAAAATCCATTTCCTCATCGAAGAGTATATTAGTTACCATTGTACCCACACATTCAAAAAGGATAAATTTTTTATCACTTTCTTCTATAATCTGTGATAAATTTCTATAGCCTTCATAGGTACTCCATTCTGAAGGTCTTCTCTCCCTATGTCGTTTAACCCTTTCCTCCATCTCCCTATCGGTGATCTTTGAGGTAGCTATATATAGCACATCCTTCTCATCCTTTAGAAGGCTTTCTCCAAAGGTTGATTTACCACTTCTAGTTCCTCCTGTTATAAGAATTGCTCTTCCCACTATATCATCCCCTATATTTTAAATAGTTTATCCTCTAAAGCTAAACCTCATATTTCAATAGTTAACTCTCTCAATAGACCAAAAGCCTTGAGAGAGGTTTAATAAACTCACAGAAGCAGTGTCAGATTTTAGCTTCCAGAATAAATCAATATTTTCTCCTAATACATAACAAAGAAATAGCTTGATTATTCCCCCATGAGTTACAATTAGGATATTCCTTTCCTCTGAAGCCTCCACCATTTTCTCCTGTTCCTCAAGCTCCTTAATAAAAGACTGTACTCTTTCATAAGCCTCTAAGGTGCTCTCTCCTCCCGGAAGTCTATAGCCCTTCCAGTCCTCTGACCACAATCTCTCCTCCTCAGGATATTTCTCTAGAATTTCTTCATAGGTTTTATTCTCAAAGATTCCAAAGCTTCTCTCCCGAAGCCTCTGTTCTTCTCTTACCGTAACTTCATTTCCTAGAGCAAGTGAAAGAGTTTCACTACATCTTTTTAAAGGGCTTACATAAATATCATTAAAATCAATTCCACGGAGCTTAAGGGAAAGCTCTAAACCCTGAGCCTTCCCTCTTTCTGTAAGCGGAGTATCACATATACCGCAATATCTGCCGTTAAAGTTCCCCTCTGTCTCTCCATGTCTCGCTAAATATAACCTCAATTAGCTCCCTCCTATGACTTCTTTATCCAGACAGAAATGGAAGCTCCTTTTACCTTAAAGAGTCCACAGCCATCCTCACCTATAGTGACCTCCTCTTCTATTTCACCCAGGTAATCTACCCAGACCTCTCCTTTTCTAGGTTCTCCTACCATCATGGTTTTCTCACCATCATCTCCATTACTTATTAGCACTGCACAGCCAGAATCCTTAAATTCCATATCACCATTTCTTACCCAACCGATAACATTAGCATAGTCTAAATAATCTGTCTGTTCACCATAAGCATAATGCTTTCTTATATACAGCAGCTTATCTATGATATCCTTTTTCCCATCTACAGGATTTTCTCCTCCTATGCCATAATAATCACCATAAAATATACAGGGATAGCCATCCTTCCATAGAAGTATCATTCCATAGGCTAAGGGCTTGAACCAGTCATCCACCCATGATTCTAAAGATTGTCCAATCTGTGAATCGTGATTGTCCACAAAGGTTACCGCATGGATAGGATTTTTCTCCACAAGTGTATCCTGAAATATTGTAGATAAATCATATTCTCTTCCAGCCTTAGAGGCTTCATGGAATTTATAATGAAGGGCTACATCAAATAAATCTATCCCATGATTGATACTCTCAAGGGTGTCCTGAAGAGCTACTATGTCATTAACCCAGTATTCTGCTACCACATAAAGATCTTCCTTATTAGAAGCTTCTCTAACCTTAGTTAAAAAATCCATAATAAAAGATCTCTTTATATGCTTAATAGCATCGAGCCTAAAACCATCCAGCTCCAGCTCCGATACCACCCAAGCTCCCCACCGTATAATTTCATTATAAACCTCAGGGTGTTCATAGTCTATGTCTGCAAACATCAAATAGTCATAATTACCGAATTCCTTGTCCACCTCTTGAGACCAGAACTTATTCTCTCCTATTATTCTATATATGGCATTTTCTCCTGTATCTTCATTTAAATCCGTTCCGGTAAAATGGCACCAGTTCCATTTAAAATCTGAATATTTATCTCCTCTTCCAGGAAACTGAAAGCTTGTCCATCCTTCTATTTCATAAGGTTCTGTTAATACTTCCATTCTATTATCAGGGTCCACCTCTTCTGCCATAAATCTTTCCGTTTTATCTGCTCCAGCCTTGTGATTCAAAACCGCATCAAGATATACCTGAATCTTATGGCAGTGAAGTGCACTGATTGCCTCCTTAAGCTCCTCCTTAGTACCATATTTTGTTCTTACAGTACCTTTTTGGTCAAACTCTCCCAGATCATACAGATCATAGGTAGCATAGCCTACGTCTCCCTGTGCAATTGCTTTATAGGCAGGAGGAATCCATACAGCTGTTATCCCCATATCAGAAAGCTTCTCTGCATCGGCCTTCAGCCTTCTCCAGTGTCCTCCATCATTTTCTAGATACCATTCAAAATACTGAAACATAGTATGATTTCCCATAAACTTATCACCATCCTTTATACATACGAGAAGATATAATAAATACAAATGTAAGTAAAATAATGATAATATAGTACAACATATAGAAAGGTTCCAACAGTTTTATTATGAAAAGTTCACATAAATAACAGAAACTTTACACTGTAAATGTTTAAATATTCTGAAATATTGACAAAGTATAAATTTTATTTTTATAGCTAATTTTTCCTTGTATAATAGTACCTTTTCTCATATAATAACTATAACATAAAATTTATTGATAGCTATAATCATCTAATACTTATTATCAGCTCATAAGAAAAGAGGGGATAGTATGAAATATAATATTAAAATATATTCAGATTTTACTTGTCCTTTCTGTTATTTAGGAAAAGGTATTATCCGGGAATTAAAGAAGAATTTTATAATTGAAGACCAATGGATAAGCTATCAGATGAACCCAGAGCTTCCTGATGAAGGCATGAGTCTTTCTGATTATTTCAAAGGCTTTGAGGTTAAAAATCTGCTTAGTCCTTTAATAGAGAGAGCAAAGTATTTTAAGCTTCCTTTTAAGGATTTGGACTATATTTACAACACCTCTCTTGCTCTGCAGGCTGCAGAATACGCAAGAGAAAAAGGAAAATATGAGGAGTTTTCTTTTAAGGTTTTTAAAGAATACTTCGGAAGTCAAGAAAATATATCCAGCACTGAAGTTTTAGGGCGGATAGCAGACAGCATTGGCTTAGATTCAGAAGAAATGATAAAAAAACTCAACGAAGGAGCATACTTAGAAAAGCTTGAGGAAAACCAAAAGCTAGCAGCTTCAGATAATGTGCACAGTATACCAACCTTTATCATCAATGATGATTATAGACTCAGTGGAGCACAGCCTCTAGAGGTATTTGAAGGATTACTTCTTGAAATTTATGAGAATAAAGTGTTCAATAATAAAAATAGTTAATAAACCCCCAAAGAACTCAAAGAAAATAATTTTCTTTGAGTTCTTTTAATGTCCTTTTTACCCCTTCTTGAATATTATAAACTAACAAGAAAGGGGGTGCCTTATGCCCAGGCTAGATAACAATGTACTTAACAATAATGAAAATGGTACTGGAAACAGAAGGATTTCTGTAACAGTACGTCGCAGAGGTAAGACTTCCAGTAATGAAAGCAGCCCTAAAGCAGAAAATGATATCCTTGAGATTAATGCACTCCAAAATTCCTCAGTACAAAATAATAGTTCCTTCATTGAGCTCGAAGCGCAGCAAAATACCTCAGTAGATAATAACAGTGCTTCAATATTCGGTATCATCAAGGATATAAGAGGGCTTCCAGTGATGGATGCAGTGGTACAGCTCAAAACACTAAGAAATGGTAGCTATACAGCCATAGGTGAAGTACAGAGTAACCTCAAGGGCGAATACCTTTTTACAAACCTTCCCATAGGAATATACTCTCTTACCATATATAAGGATGGTTTTATCAATCATCAGAGCTCAAATATCAATATTACCTTTAAGGAAAGCATCGGATTAAATCTTTGTCTTCAGGAGGACTTACGAAATCACCTGGGTTCTATCCATGGCACCATAAGTGATGAAAGCACAGAGCTTCCCTTAGAAAACATCCTTGTGGCCTTATATTCAATAATAAATAATACTGAGATTTTAATAAGCTCCACCTTTACAAATACAGAAGGTCAATATGCCTTCAGCCTCATTCCTCCTGGTAATTATGTTATTAAGGCAGCTGCCTATAGAAAGGAGGACGCTTAATGGCTGTAGACAGATCCTATTATATAAGTAGTAGCTCTTCCATAGCCTTAAGAGCAGGAGAGCTTCAAGAGATCAATATTCCTCTAAGAAAGTGTACTATACAGTATAATACAATTGCTGCTGGCAAGGTGTTATGTGGAATGACACCCTTAGAAAATGCACTGATTTTAGTAATGGACAACAGCCTTAATGTGCTGTTCAAAACCTATAGTGACAGCAATGGTATTTTTTTATTTAAAGAAATTATACCTCCAGGAAGTTATAAGACTTCCGCCTATGTAAGTGGGTTTATCCCTTCCAAAATACAGCCTCTGATTGTAGAGGAAAATAAAGCTTCCAAAATCTATTTTGATCTTTTAGCTGACACCGCTGTTGATAAGGGTATAGTTTACGGCACCGTATTTGATACAGAGGGTAATCCAATATCAGATGGAAGGGTTTATTTAAGCTACAGAGGTAGAAGCATTAAATCTGCTGACGGGGTTACCAATGAAAAAGGAGAATATATAATATATAACCTACTTCCTGGGGATTTTATTCTTCAGGTGGAAGCCTTGGGCTATGAGATTTCAGAGCCTATCAATGTAAAAGTTCTTGGAAATGACAGATTACCTGTGGATATTACCCTCACTGCCATTGGAAACAATCTTGGAAGTATTACTGGAGTAATCAATATAAATGGCGAAGCCTTTGGTGCTGTTCCTGTATTCTTGTACCAGCTCCAGGGAAAAGGTTTTGTCCTGAAAGAAGTCCAAACCTCTAATTCTGATGGCCTTTTTATTTTTTCCAACCTACCCTCTGGAAATTACAGAGTATACTCACCACTAAAGGGTACTGAAAACTATAATAAGTCCTTCATTCTAAATTAAGTAGCTAATTAGCTCAGTGTATTTAATCTAAGCTATAAATATACCCTGGATAATAAATCCAGGGTATATTTATGATTTATGCAGTAATTTTTCATGTCAGCTTCAGCTTCTAATGCTGTATTCCTGCTGTCCTCGAGTTTTTATATCGGTTATATTCCGGCATCCTAAAAAACTCAATAGTTTTCCCTTCCTCCATGCTGTTGGCTAAGGACAGCATTCTATAATCTTCAGAAAAATCTCTCCTAGCGAGTAAATCCATCCTGAATTCTTCTATGGAGCTAAACCTATCAAGAGGCTCTATCTGAAGAGACTTCCTTATTATATATCTATATTTTAAAGGTATAGTATCAGGAAAATTTCTTTCCTTTATTGCCTCCATGGCATTTTCAGGTCCCTTTTTCAAAAATATGTAATATAAAACAGCTCCTAATCCATAAATGTCAGCAGTAGGAGAAATGCACCCATGACCATACTGCTCTGGTGCAGCATAGCCTAAAGATCCCATATATACCTCTGACTGCTTGTCCTCAGAGTTATATTCTCTCGATATACCATAATCAATAAGTACAATCTCTCCATTAGGTTTTATAATAACATTATTAGGCTTAAGATCACCATAAATAATAGCAGGAGATTGACTGTGAAGATACTCTAAAACATCTGCTAAATCTAATAAAATTCTCATAATCTCTAATTGTCCAAGGGTTCCTTTAAGGACCTTCTCCTTCAGTGTTTCTCCCTGTATATAGTCTATAACCATATAAAAGCAAGAAGGAGTCTCAAAGGTTTCATATAGCCTGGGAATGCTCTTATGCTTCAGTCTTTTAAGCATAGTAGCCTCTACGGAATAGAATCTCTTGTCTTTTTTTATCTCCTTTACCGCAAAAAAAGATAAGCTCTTCATTTCCCTGCACAAATAAACGGTGCCCATACCACCTTTTCCTAAAAGTGATTCCACATGATATTTATCACCAATAATCTCTCCTGTTTTTAGCATTAGGTACTCCTCCCATCCTTAGTTATATTACCTATTCTATAAGAAATAATTAGTCATTGTGTATATTTTATAAGAAACCCTAAGATTTTTAAAGGATATTGGCATTTAACATTATATTAAGAGTTCACTCACCATTAACTAAAAAAAGCTGTACATTAAGCTTTCATCTTCTATCATGTGAATTTCTTTTAAAATAATATTATTTTATTTACTAAATAAGCTAAATATAAATATTTCCTTGTGAAAATTACAAAAAAAAATAAATAAGTTCATAAAAATTGAACGAATTTATTTTTCATAATGTTAATTAATTCATCTGTATCCTTGACCTTTATTTATATAGCACTCATTACTGCACCAATAGCCGTGGCATATTCAGCGTAATCAGGGATAATAAACTTAATATTATGTAAGCCTTCAATATCTTTAAAGACAAACAAACCTTCCTTGAGGGTTGCCAAATTTCCTGCAAGAATAACCTCATGGATTTTATCCTCCCTGGCAGCAAATACAGCCATCATTCCTATAACCTGGAACACCATATTGATTAACCCTCTAGCCACATCCTCCTTCTGAG